>JAYVMP010000221.1:0-2826 GCA_043758895.1 Bacteroidota bacterium | reverse complement strand
AGTCTTGATCGGTCAAATCATAGCGGATACCATTGCAGACAAAGAGGTCATTAAATCCGTCATTATCCGCATCAAACATCAATGCTCCCCAGCTCCAATCAGAAGCATAAACACCACTGTAATAGCCAACTTCCATAAACTTTCCATTCTGATTATTCAGCTGAAGCGTGTTCTGCATGAACTGATGGTAAAATCCTGACGTCTCTTTCAAATGATACGTGTCATAGTTATCGAACGATGCCGTTGTTTTCAAGCGATAGTCGTTATCCGGAAGCATATCCGTTGTGAAAATATCGAGATGACCATCGTTATTGATGTCTTGCATGTCTGCACCCATGGATGCCAAACTGGTGTGTTGCACCCAATTCTCAATCTCGTCTTTAAACGTTCCATCTTTTTGATTGATGTACAAATAATCCCTTTCAAAAAAATCGTTGGATACATAGACATCCAGATAACCATCATTGTTAACATCACCTACAGTTACGCCCAATCCAAGGCTAATCAAACTCCCATGAATGCCTGCCTCTTTAGTAACCTCGATAAACATTCCATCATCGTTTCTAAACAAATGATCACCTCCCCCCCTCAAAAAAGGAGCAACTTTCCATTGATTGGCAGGAATATTCCGTTTATTGGCAAAGTTGAGTGTATTCACAGGAATGGGTGAGTTGTTCACCATAAAACAATCCAAGTCTCCATCTCTATCATAATCAAAAAATGAAGCTTGGGTGGTATATCCCATTTCATCGAGACCGAATTCTTCAGCCTTCTCTGAGAACGTGAGGTTATGATTATTAATAAACAATTGATTTTTCCTAAGAAGGCTGTCCAGCATATTCCCAGCATTGCAAACATAGATATCTAACCAGCCATCATTATTGATATCGACAAATGTAACGCCCGTGCTCCATTGTTTCTTTTCGCCAAATCCAGCAGGAAGGGAAATGTCTTTGAACTTCATACCCCCGGTATTGAGGTAAAGTTTATTGGCAACTTGGTTGCCTGTAAAGAAAACGTCTGTCAGCCCATCATTATTAATATCGCCAAGCGCCACTCCTCCTCCATTATAGAAATTGCGATAGTTGAAAACATTCAATTGCTTTGTCTCAACAAGTGTGTTGTTGAAATCAATCCCGGTATCCTCTAACAACGTGAACCGGGTCTTTTTACTTTCAGTATTGCACGACCATAAAAATACAACCACGAAAAAATACAGAAGCTTATTCATAGAATTTTATAAAGAGAAAAGGCCATTAAATTTAATGGCCTTTTCCTTACTCAACAAAAAACTTTCCTAATATCCGTAATTCTGTACAAGATTTGGGTTTGACGACAAGGCTATGAGTGGGATAGGGAAAACACAATAATTCGGAGCAGAAGCTGTAGATCTTTCAATCACCGGTTGATTAAAAGTACCAAATCGAATCATATCATTCCTTCTCCAACCTTCGCACCATAGCTCACGGCCGCGCTCAGTCAATAGCGCTGGAAGATCAACTGTAGCCAAAGGGGTAAGAGCCCCTGAGACAACACCACCCTGGGCAATTGAGCGTCCCCTATTGGATCGGATGCCGTTGACAATAAATGCAGGGGTTTCGCCCATCGGGTCTGTGCCACCACGCAAAATAGCCTCAGCCTTCATCAACCGAAGATCGGCCAAGCGGAAGAAAACAAAATCGTTAGTAGTTGCTGTTCCACCTGAAGCCGCAATGGTACTTGGATTTAAAGGATATTTGTTAGTCCGAATCCCTTTTGTTTCCGTTGAGAAAAATAGACTGGCATCCGGGGTAAATATCAATGGATTACCGCTCCTGTCTTTGAGGTTCACCAAAGAATTATTAGCCTTTATTACACCACCAGTAGGTCCCTGTATCTGACCCACTAAGAAACCGGCATTATACCCTACGCTGTCAGAATAATTTGGCAACCAGGAAGATCTTCTGGCATCATTAGGGTCGAATGCATTGTAAAAGTCGGAAAGTGTAACAAATCCGTTCCAACCGCTTGGCTGCATATTGTAATGTGCACCCATAAACGTTGTAAATCGAATACCCCCCGCAGAGTTTGGCCTTACAAAAATATTTTCGGTTGACTTTGCTGAATTCATCCAGGTAAAGTTGTCCCAGTAGTTTTGGGCAATGGAGAGATTACCGTTGGCCGCAACGGTGTTGCAAAGGGTAATTACCTGTGTCATGTCCGCAGGTGAAAAAGTAAATGGACCGGCCGGGCTTTTTGGATCTTGCTTAAAAACCGCTTTGTTCAAAAGTGTCTTTGCCAGCAGGTATTGAGCTGCTTCCTTGGTTGCTTGTGCCCTGTTCGCCCCGTTAAATGCTGGCAGATTTGGGATAGCTGCTGTTAATTCGCTGATAATAAAATCGCAAGCCTCAGAACGTGAGTAAACACCAGGGATAACGCCCACCGCAGCGGTGGCGGGACGATGTTGAACCACCCCGAAAAGGTCACAGCACAAGTACGAGAAATAAGCCCTTAAAAATTTACCCTCCGCTTGTGTTTGGCCGCTTGTTGCCTCAGCAATCAAAGTAGTTTGAAAAAGTGCACCGTTTAGGGCATTCCAGGTATCATTGATTTGGTTATGCGAAGCATCCCAGGTGTGCAGATGCAATTTGCGCCATGTTCCAAAATCATCCCAGTCCGTTCCACGGGTAGGGCCCATCATTTCATCGGAGGTATGCTCTTCCATGGCAAACCAATTTGATTGAGTGATGAGGTTGTTCAATTGATTATAAACCGATACCAAATCTGGCGGAGTTGGTGCACCTGAGTCACAGATTACAGGAATGGCATTAGGATTCTTCACCACCA
>JAYVMP010000220.1:0-40844 GCA_043758895.1 Bacteroidota bacterium | reverse complement strand
CAAGCCACAGGAAATAAAAAAAGATACGGCCATTGCAAAGAAGACAGCAAAGGGAGAAATCAGTACCGAAAACTATTCGTTCGAAGAAGACCCTGTGATCGAGCAAAAGAAGCCCGAGCAAAAGGCAGTGAACCCCACGGAAACCAAACCTTTGGTGGCTCAACGAGGAAACAAAACATTGAACACCGATGATTACGTTTTTGAAGAGGATGCCGTAAAACAAAAAGTGCAACCTAACGAGACTTTCTTGACCCGCTATATGAAAGCGCGGGCGGTTGATAAGGTAAAAGGCCCATTTCCTTACGAACCAAAATTCAGTTATGATAATTTGATCACCAATTTTGTGGTGGATCAGTTGCGCGGATTCAGCATGCGGATAGAAACCCAGATGAACGACATGCTCGAAAACTTTCGGTTCAATGGAGGGCTTCAGCTCGCCTTGTCTGATCTAAAGAGCGGAGATGTTTTCGGTGAAATCCAGTACCTGCCCCACCGCATTGATTTTAGTGCGCGCTTCGATAGGAAAGTAATCTATTGGCAATCGCAAAATCCAGAGCTCAGTTCAGGAAACCCAAGCGAGAACCAAAAATATGCGTTCCAAAAAGTTGAAGTAGGCGCTTCGTACCCAATATCCGTGCGCACCCGGGTGAGCGTGAAACCATTTATCGCCTATACTGATTTTCTTGACCGTGGATCAAGCGTTCCTGGCTCAACACCTGGTTTCTATCCTTCACAACACCAACTTTATGCCGGTGCCAGGGTTGAAGCTGTTTACGATAACTCGATTACCACAGGGCTTAATATCATTGAGGGAACTCGTGGCAAAATCAGCGCAGTCAATTATCAGGCTGCAGGCAACACCAAGAAAAACTTTTCACAAGTGTATATTGATATTCGCCATTACCAAAAAATCTACAAAGAGATTGTATTTGCCCTGCGCGGCTACACCGGTACTTTTATAGGCAATGCGCCCAAGAAATATTTATTGGGTGGGGTTGATAATTGGGCATTTAACAACACCAACTACAGCGGAACTCAGAATCCATTGGTGAACGCTTACAATACCTATAACGAAAACCTGCTCTTTGCCGAATTTGCCACCGGCTTGCGCGGATTTGATTATGCTTCCCAATATGGAAACAGTGTGGCATTGGCCAATGCGGAATTGCGCATTCCATTGATCCGCGCGCTATCCAGCGGGCCGATCACTTCCAATTTTTTCCGCAACTTACAGTTTACCGGTTTTTACGACATCGGGTCCAGTTGGACAGGCGCAATACCCGTTGGCAATGCCAATGTCGGAAGAACACGCGAAGTGATCAGTGGCCCGTTCACTGCTCAAATCAAGGAATACCTCAATCCCTGGCTTTACAGTTATGGCTTTGGATTCCGGTCAATGATTTTTGGTTATTACATCAAGGCCGATTTAGCTTGGCCTGTTGTCAACTACCAGGTGCAAGCCCCTCGTGCCTTGCTTAGCTTCGGGTTTGATTTTTAATTCACCGGCAGAAATTTTCAATACCTTCGTACCAACCTAAAGAATATGATCAAGTCCATGACTGGCTTCGGCCAGGTTATCACCAATACGGCAGAAGCGAATTTTGTCATAGAAGTAAAATCCCTCAATTCAAAATTTCTCGATTTAACTTTACGTCTGCCCAAGAAATTTGCAGAGAAAGAATCGGAAGTAAGGAATTTAGTTTCCGATCTGTTGGAGCGCGGCAAGGTAACTGTAGCGTTGGATTATCAGGCTAAGCCCGGATCAGAAGCTACCCAATGCTACGATGCCAATCTTTTTTTGTCCCACTATGCAGAATTAAAAAAAATGGCGGATAAGGTGATGGCGGGTTATGATCCGTTGTTCCAACTCGCGTTGGATGCGCCCGGTGTAAAACAAACCAACACCGTTGAACCGATAGACCCTTCGGAATGGGAGAAAATAAAATCCGGATTGAAAGGGTCGATCGATTCCTGCAATAACTTTCGCCAAGCGGAAGGTAAAATATTGGGCGAAAAAATAGAGAGCTATATCGCCAATATCCAAAAAAACCTGGACCAGGTAGCCCTGATTGATTCAGGCCGCATTGAAAAAATAAGAACGAAGCTCAAGGATAACATTGCCAGCCTTTTTGGCAAAGAAGGATTGGATGAAAACCGGTTGGAGCAAGAGATCGTCTATTATATTGAAAAGCTCGATATTCAGGAGGAACGGGTTCGGCTTTCGACCCACCTTTCTTATTTTTTAAAAGTGATGAATGAGCAAACCTCCAACGGAAAAAAATTGGCGTTCATTGCCCAGGAGATTGGCCGCGAGATCAATACCATTGGCTCCAAAGCCAATGATGCGGCTATGCAAAAATTTGTGGTGGAGATGAAAGACGAGCTGGAGAAAATAAAAGAGCAGTTGAATAACGTACTTTGAATACACTTACACTCATTCAGTCCCGAATTGTCAAAAAAATAATCACGGAGTCCGACATACTAAAACTCCGCCCACCGATCCCGTATGCTTGTCGGTTTAGCTCGAATTGCCCTTCCAACAGATAGCCGCCCTGCACGGCAGTGATGTGGAATGTAAATGAAAATTTCTTTAGTGGTTTTTTTCTGTCGCCATCCCTGCCACTCTATACGTTCTTCCTCACTGGTTTTATAAATTTCGCGCGATTTAAAACGTAAAACAGGAAATTGTTCAACGTCAAAATATCTTTTTTGAGTAGGTGCTTATCGTGTAGGGCAATGCCTGTATGGATGGAGGCGGCAGCAACGGAAACATCGAAAGAACCATTTTCGATTGCAGCTTCATCCCACATTATTTTTCTGGCCAGTTCATCTAAAATGCCGTCAACAGTTAAGCCGAAATTCTTGATTTTGAATTTGACCGATCCGTTGTTTGAAAGTACAGTATAGGGTTGAAGTTGGGCTTTGGCCGATGACGCCAGAAAAAGGAGTGAAACAAACTGCAAGACTTGAGCGCTGTTCATTTGACCTCTGCGTGAGCAAACTCTACGCTGAAAGCCTCACACCAGATGTGAATATAGTGGTAATCTTTTATCAAGGGAGTGCCTGGCACTGCATACACTTGTCTGCCCATGGTCGATTGCAGTTTTCCAATCCGTATATAATCAGTGGCACTCACGTCTTTGCTTAAATAAACCTTTAGGTCTGGACCGCTGGGTGACAGAAATGGATCAAAGACCACAAACTTTATCCCAGCTTGATCGTAAAGACTTACTGTTCCGGTAGTAGAGCCGTGGCTCACCGTCACAAACATTCCGTTTTTTAATAAGGTCGCTTTGGTGGCATCAAAGGAGGATGTTGTTGCGGGTTTAGTTGGGGTAGTGTTTTCAGGTTTACACTTCACAAGAGCCACACAAATGAAAACAAACGGCAGGATTTTCATAGGAGTGAGATCTTAGGATTTAAATTTATAGGCAATACCCAAGCAGAAGAGCAGGGATTTATTTCTAAAACGGTCGTTGGCAGTCGGTAACTGCTGCACTTTGGTGGCGGTAGTGTATTCGGTAAACAGAAACTGGGCACCTAATTTCAAAGCCCATCGGTCATTCAAAAAATATTTCCCGTAAAATTCGGAGTTGAGGCTTCCCCTGTCGTTGTCGCTGATGAGCAAAATATTGAATGCGGTTGGGCTGGCCTCACTCATCTTGCCCGAAGTCCTATTGCGGTAGTTACCACTTCGGCTACCACCAAAAGAAAAACCAATGGCATCAATGTTGAACCCGGCCGCGACCTTTTTGCTGAATCGGTAATCCAAATTAATGCTAACGTTAACCGAATTAACCTGGGGTGATTTGACCAAAAAGGTATCGATATTGGCTGGAAGATTGTCTTTGAAAATAATCAATGGGCTGCTGCTGCCGGAAGTGAGCTGTGCCGGGGCCGTGGAATAATATTGGTTGGCTCCGAAGTAAGAGGTAAATCGCCCGCCAATGCCAATCCCCAATTTTCTATTTTTACAAAATCGCCAACTGTGCACAATAGACAGCGCAACCGAGCCTTGGTATTTGGCTGCCCCGATGGTAAAGTCCGCGTAATTGTCTGCCGCTCTTTTTACTGATTGAGATAAACCTTCCACCCACAAAACCAGGACAACTGCTGCCGTTAAAAATAATTTACATTTCATTGAGGTACCGAATGAACTTCCTTACAATTTTAGAAAGAAAAAGATCAACGAATTGTCGGCTGACATACTTTTAGGGTCTAATCCGCTTTTAGTGAACGGCTACCTCCTGCGTCTTTGGGCAGGTTTTTTTCCACCACCTCCATTACCCGTAAAAATTAAACCAATCGAAAATTCGAGTCCGGTGAAATCCACTTTGGCCGCTTTGTAATCCACGGGAAGGGTTTGAAGTGGCCCGACTATATTTCCTCCTATATAATTTCCCGTTAGGGGGATTTTGGAGGAACCCATCAGGTAATTGGTTTCCAGGGAAATCCCAAATTGCTGCGTGACATAAACCGTGAGCTCTGCCCCGAAATGAGTGCCAAATCCCGGATTGTTTTGAAAGGATAAATTGGAATTGGCCACATCCCACTTTTGATATTGCCGTATCGCGCGATCAAAATTTCCGTAATCCAAGTTCTGGGCAAACCCGTAAAAGAAAAACCCTCCGCCTTTAATATCAAATTGCACTCGCTGTCCTTTTAGTTGAAAAACGATTTCTGCCGGCACAAGCAAGGTAAAGTTTGGGCCTAGCAAAGGATCTTTGGTTTGAAACGGCAAACCGATAATGTTTAGGCCTGCCATGCGATACAGTGATGCGCCCGTTTGAAGGGCAAAGTACTTGCCTAAATTAACACCCACACCGCGCAGCGAAAACGGACTGATGGGAGTAGAAAAATAACCATTGCGCGGAACAAAATAGGAAAACGAAAGCCCTACCTGCTGTGCTTGCAATTGGATGAAGCCGCCCAACGATAAAATGGAAACAAGAAATATTTTTTTCATAACCGGCATTTATCGTTCGAAGATAAAGTGATTCTTTCTATTTTTAGGTAATTCAAATTGATGGCCATGAAGAACCTCTTTTTCCTTTTTGTTTCAATACTGATTTTGGCATGCACGGACAAAACCCCAAAAGCCGACCTGATCATTCGCGGTGGAAAAATTTACACCATGGATGAAAATAATCCGATGGCCGAAGCAATAGCCATAAAAGGTGATCAAATAATTTTTGTTGGAACCGAAAGAGACGTTGCACATTTCAAAAACGATCAAACCAAAATTATTGACTTGCAAGGCAAAACCATGACACCTGGTTTTATTGAAGGTCATGGCCACCTGCTGGGATTGGGTTTCAGTGAACTCACGTTGAACCTGGAAAATGTTAAAAGCTATGAAGAGTTGGTGAGCAAAGTGAAGGAAGCAGCAGCCAAAACACGACCAGGCGAATGGATCATCGGGCGAGGTTGGCACCAGGAAAAATGGGACGCAAAGCCCTCGAAAATGATCAAGGGATTCCAGACGCACGAGTTGTTGAGTGCAGCCTCACCCAACAATCCGGTTTTTCTCACCCACGCCAGTGGCCATGCCGGCTTTGCAAATGCCAAAGCCATGCAGCTTGCCGGAGTGAATCAACTAGCGAAAGAGCAAGGGCAAAAAAACTCTTCCGAAGGCGGAGAGGTCCTTCGCGATCCGCTCGGAAACCCTACAGGCATTTTTATTGAGCGAGCGCAATCCTTGATTCAAAAATTCATCCCACAACCCACCACAGAAAAAACCACAAAGGCAGTAGAGTTAGCGCTTGCTGCATGCTTGCGCAATGGCATTACCGGTTTTCACGATGCAGGTGTTGACCGTGAGACGATCGGGTTATTAAAAAAACTGAAGAGAGAAAATAAATTGAACGTGCGTTTATATGAAATGATTTCGGGGTCAAATGCTGCACTGGTTCGAGATTTTTTTCAGGATGGCCCTGAAATCGACTCTACCAACTGGCTTACCATTCGCTCCATAAAACTTTACAGCGATGGAGCCCTTGGCTCGCGCGGTGCGTGGCTGTTGCAACCTTACAGCGACCGTCAAGAAACAGCGGGCATGGCATTGATGGCAATGGATACGGTCTTGAAAGTTTCGCGCGAAGCATTGCGGGCTGGCTTTCAGGTATGCACCCATGCCATTGGCGATCGTGCCAATCGCGAAATATTGGACCGCTACGAAACGGCCTTCAACGAAAATCCCGACAAGGCAAAAGGTGCACGCTTTCGGATCGAACACGCACAGCATATTAGCCCACAGGACATTCCGAGGTTTGCCCAACTCGGTGTGATCCCTGCCATGCAGGCCATCCACCTTTCTTCGGATCGGCCATGGGCGATTGATCGCCTTGGTGAGAAGCGCGTCAAAGAAAGTGCTTACGTATGGCAATCACTTTTGAAATCTGGAGCACATGTTGTAAACGGAACGGATGTGCCCGTAGAGCCGATCAACCCCATCGCCTGTTTTTTCGCGTCTGTTACAAGGCAAACGCTGAAAGGCGAACCGAAGGGCGGCTATGAACCCGAAGAAAAAATGACTCGGGTGCAAGCACTAAAGTCCTACACCCTCGATGCTGCTTACGGTGCTTTTCAAGAGAATGTGAAAGGCACTATCCAGAAAGGAAAGCTGGCCGACTTCACCGTATTCTCGAAAGACATCATGACGGTTCCCGATGATCAAATTCTCTCTACAAAAGTGGAGATGACGATTGTAGGGGGAAAGATTCAGTTTGAGAGAAAATGAAATACACCAACAGCAAGGCGGTGGCAAATCGCTATGATTGGTTGTCAATGTGGCAACTTTGATTTAGCACAGGTTGGAAAGAAAAGCCCAATGATGAGCAGATTTCAAAAAGCCCTTGACCAAAGACCTGTTCTTACACAGGAACTATTTACTTGTTTTTAAAGTCTCCTTTCCAAACAGCATGTAGTGCTGCTTGCGGGTGCTCCAGTGATAGCCCAGTGAAAATGGCAACGGTTGAGATGCTTTCTTAAAGGCGGAATCAAGTGCAGGCTGGAAAAGCCCGCGACTAAAATCTTCAACGGGAGGTACGTATTCTCCAAAAAATGTGGCGTGCCATTCGGGCTTGCTTTCAAAAAAACGGTAAGGCACACCCGTATCATCCTGGAACAAGGAAACACTATTGCCCAAGAGCAGTTCACGTATTTTGCTGAAGTCATTCAAGTGCATTAAATAAGAAGCCGACTTCACAAACGTATTGAAAGGCGCCCTTGCTTTTACAAACTTTACATAACCGGGGCGGTCTTTCAACCCTCCATTCGAGATGCTCAGGGAGAAGTAATATACTGTTTTTATTTTTTTTGTTTCGGTATGGCGCAACGTAAATTTTACCCCGGGGCTTTTGTATTGGTTGATCTTCGCCACGGAGACTTCTTGCTCGCTGCCAGCCGAATCAATATTGATGAATTGCTGTTGCAGCAATTCATACCCGGACCGTTCCATAAAAAAATAAAACAATGGCAGCACACCTTTGATCTGCCACAAGTCCTTTTGCATGTGATTGGTGATAAAGTAGCTTTTCCCAAAAATATCGCGCAGGGAACGACCCAAGCTGTCCAGAAAACGGTCGCGGTCTTTTTCGGATAGCTTTTCAAACGAAGGCACTTCGCGGATGGGCTCCAAGGCGGCCATCACATATTCCTTGGTGCGCGGATAAAGAAAATTAGCATGAAGAAAATCAGGGCCGGAGAATGGATAAAACAATTTCAAGGAATCATTAACCGACTTAGAGAAAACATCCTGCTCCCATTGCGACATCTTTGTCAACCGGGTATCGTTCATTTTTTTCCAGTTGGTATCCATAGACTTCTGGAAGTCGATCCAATACCTGTCTCTCTGCAAAGCCGAAAAAGAATTGACCTTCAATTGAGGAAGGCCGGCAATAAAGCGAGCTGTGTTGTCAAGGGCCGTGTCTTTAGGAATGAGCAGCTCGGCCGCTTTCATAGCCGAATCAATTTTTAACAGGGAATCTACCCTGCGAAGTGAATCGGCTATCTTTTTAGCCTGGATGTCCTTCTTGCCACCACAAGAGCTTGCGAGCAACGCAAAGACAAAAGCAACGTACAGAAAACTTAACTTCTTCATGGATTTTTAAATTGGAGCGCAAAGATATTTTTTTATTTCTAATCCATTTGGTTTTTTTACCACAAGTATAAACTCACCGTTGCCAAAATGGTCAAGGTAGCTGCCGGTTTCCATGCTATCAGCGCTCGCTGTGACGGTTACCCTTATTTTCTTGAAACCAATTTATAAACCAACAGGCCTGAAACAATCGTGCCAGCGGAATACCAAATCACCATTGGATTTTTAGTGAATTCAAAATAGATCATCCAACAAGTTACAGCAATAAAAAAAACGGGCGGAAGCGGATACAATGGCACCTGAAAAGAACTGTTGGGAAATCTTTTCCTGACTACGAATATTCCGATCACCGTGAGCATCGAAAAAACGGAGAGGCTTACTGAAATGTATTGAATGATTTCTTTAAAAGAGCTGACCATCACCAAAAAAACCGACCATCCGCCCTGCGCAAGAAGGGCGAGGTAAGGCATGTCAAACTTATTCTTTGAGGTAAATGTTTCCAAGCGCGGGTAATCCTCACCCATCGCTTCCAGCACGCGAGGCCCTGCAATCGTCATCGCACTAAGCGTGGAAAGTAAAGCTGTGCTAAACAACCCGGCAAAGACCAAGCCGATGGTGGAACCAAATAATTTGAAAGCTACCACGTTGCCAATGTCATTTTTTCCATTGAGTTGGGTAAAGGTGGCCACGTACAAAAACGTCCCGTTCAGCAGCAGATAAACCAGCACCACCACGAGCGTGCCGATAATGAGTGAACGAGGTAAGTTTTTTTCGGGATTTTCAAGGTTACCAGCTATGTAGGCGGCCGCGTTCCATCCGGTATAGGCATACACCACATACACCAATGAAATGGCAAACCCTGCACTTAGTATTAAATCGCCATCTCCGGGCTGAGGCAAAAAGGATAACTGTGAAAACGAAACACCTGAAACGAAAAAGGGGGCCGCACAGAAAACAACGATAAGCGTTAGCTTTAAGGAGGTAAGAATATTTTGGGCCATGCCACCGGCCTTTACGCCAAACCAATGAATGGATGAAACCAAGACGATGGCAAAAATGGCAATTGCCTTCACCGGAATGCCCAGCAGCTCGTGGGCGTATTCGCCAATGGCAATGGCCACCGCAGAGATGGCCCCGGCAAAGCCCACCAACAAGCTGATCCAACCTGCAGCAAAGCCCACTGCGGGATGAAATAGCTGCCCCAGGTAATTGTACTCTCCGCCCGATTTTTTAAAGCTCGCTGCAATCTCTGCATAGGTAAAAGCACCACACAGGGCCACCATACCGCCCAGTGCCCAAAGGCACAAAATGGCGAAGCCCGAAGGCAATGATCCCACCTGATAGCCGAGTGAAGTGAACACCCCGGTGCCAATCATATTGGCGATCACTAAAGTTATCCCTACGGAGAGCGCGTATTTATTTTGTGTGGCCATGAGGAATAAAAAATAATGATGAGGGATTTTTATTGATGTAAGTAAGGGGAAAGTAAATTACTAAATTTGGCAGCAATTGGTGCCGCCAAACAACTCTCGGGGATGTTGAAAGCCTCGGTAAGCGGCACCGCCTCTTGCCGCACGTCCCAGCAAAGTTGGTTCATGAGCTTGCGGATGGCTTTTGTTTTCACACCTTCCATGTAGCCTTGCTCTAAATACCAACCCTTGTTTTTCTCGATTTGTGAAAGGGCAAACAAATCGCACAGCTTCTTCAAAATTTTCTTGCAGCCTTCATCTTTAGTCTGCGCCACCTGCCCGATGAACTTTTCCAAGATTACCCGCTCTACATAAGCAAAGCCGACATTGACCAAGTGATGCTGGGCAACATTGAAGGCATCAAATGAATCCATCCCTTCACCGATATGCCGCTTCAACCGCTTAGCAGCCGACATTAAAATATCCCTTTCCCGATAACGGAAAGCGTGCAACTGAAATTCTGGATCGAGCAGGTGCTCATCGCTGGTGTGGCGAACTGCAAATGGATTTTTTTCCGTGAGGGAAGTTTTTGCCTGATCGGTTACATAATTCAAAATCCCAAACAAGTTCATATTGGCAAACTCTTGCTTAAACTCGGTGAGCCGGCTTTTGGCCACCAGTTGCATCAGCACGGTATTATCTCCTTCAAACGTGGTGAAAACATCGCTATCGTTTTTTAGCCGGTCAATCCTATTCTCCGAAAGGTACCCTTTGCCACCACAGCATTCGCGGCACTCTTGCAAAGTGTGTGTGGTGTTCCAGGTTGAAAAAGATTTCAGCCCGGCCGCAAGTGCTTCAATCTCTTGCATCTCCTCCTCTTTCCGGTTTAAAAATCGGGAGGTGAGGTATTGCAGCGCAAAATGCAGTGCATACGCATTGGCAAGCAATGGCATTAACCTCCGTTGGTGGGTGCGGTAATTCAGGATGGGGACTTCGCTTCCCCCTTCGGGGCCAAATTGCCTGCGCTGATCACCATAGCGGATGGCGATGGTCAACCCTGATTTCATGGCACTTAGTCCTGCCCGTGGAATACCGATCCGCCCGCCCACCAAGGTGCCGAGCATCGTAAAAAATCTTCTGTTGTCGCTGGAAATCGGGCTAGTGAATTTACCTTCATCTGAAATGTCAGCATACCGGTTGAGCAGGTTTTCGCTCGGGATGACAACCCGATCAAAATAGATAACGCCATTGTCAACGCCATTTAATCCCATCTTCCGTCCGCAATCTTTAATGGTGATTCCCGGAAGGGTCTCTCCGTTCTTATCACGCAGGGGAACGAGAAATGCACTCACGCCATAATCCTTTCCGGCAAGAATTAATTTTGCAAACACGGTGGCCATTTGTCCATGGCAGGCCGCGTTGCCGATATATTCTTTACGCGCCTCGGGCACAGGGGTGTGAACCACAAACGTTTTGCTCTGCGGGTTGTAGGTGGCCGTGGTCAAAATTCCCTTCACATTCGATCCATGCCCGGTCTCTGTCATCGCGAAGCATCCTGGAAGCTCCAGCGAGCCAATCACTTTCAAATATTTTTTGTGGTGCTTGGCTGTTCCGAGGAAGTAAACGCTCATGCCAAACAGCCCGAACTGCACGCCAAATTTTATTACCAAACTCAAGTCGTGGTAGCTGAGTGTTTCCATTGCAGTGAAATAGGCTTCCATGTCACCACCGCCACCATATTCTTTGGGAAATGCGAGAGCACCTAATCCCTGCGCAGCCAAAAGCTTGCACCATTGCAAAACCTTTTCGCGGTATTCATTAAGGTTGTCGGTTTCGATGTACTGAAATTCGGGGTCGGAAATAATTGTCTTCACTTTTTTGATCACCGCGGATTGTTGCCCTTCTAAAATCTTTTTTAAAACATCCACCTCAAAAGTAAATAGGGTTGCCTGCTGAGACGTGAGGGTCTTTCGCTCTTTGGGGTGAAATAAAAAGGTGGATTCATGACTGATGATGCCCAACGTATTTTCAATATGCGACAATGATTCGAGGGTGGCGGCAGAAAACCGATGGCCGTTAGCGGAATGAAGATTGACCAATTGCAAACCAATGTCCAATAGGCTTTCCCTTTTTTCTAGAGAAAGTTGACCTCTCACCTGCTGGATTTCGGCCAACCAGCTTTTCAATTCATCGGGCGATGGCGGTGAAGCCGGATTGATTTGCTCTAACAAAAAAATCCTTTCTTCCCTCTTTAATCCGTCTTGCAAGTCAATGATCTCCTGGATTTTTTTGATTTCACTTGGAGTGAGCACGGCATCTTCCCACACCAGGTAGAAGAAGGGCAGAAAAACGTACAGATTAGGGTTGTGCTTTAACAAAGGCGAAGTAATCATAAAAATCAGGTTTGAATTGTTAAAAGTACAAAATCAGATTTCCTAAGAAAACAATGATGGTAGCTTGTGTGCCTGCTCGTTTTAAAACTGAAAATAAATAAACGGATGTATGCCAGCCGTTTTTACTTGGATCACCAGCACAATCACAACCGTCACCAAAGAAGCTTTGACGATCATTGGAAATTTGATCACCTGCTCTTGCAAGCTCACTTCCAATTTGCGAGGAACGTAGTGAAGGGAGTACCCCAGCACCATAAGCAATACCACACTCGTGTAGCCAGCTATGAAATCATAAAATAATTGAGGCTGGAAATTTCGAACGATGTGAACGATCATTTGCCAACCTGCCTCCAACGTACTTGATCGAAAAAACACCCAACAAAAGCATACGAAATGAAAGGTAAAAAAAACTCCGAATACAGTTCCTGATTTTTTTGAAAGGAGCCTCATTTTTTGGGAAATTTTCATTTCATTGATGACCTTATGAACAACAAGGGCTGCTCCGTGCAAACCACCCCAAAGCATAAACTTTAACGAAGCACCATGCCACAGGCCACCCAGCATCATCGTGAGCATCAAATTAAGGTACATCCTGATTTTTCCTTTTCGGTTCCCGCCCATCGAAATATAGAGATAGTCTTTCAGCCAGGTGGAAAGCGAGATGTGCCAACGCCTCCAAAATTCTGTTATGTTTTTGGATTGGTAGGGGGAATCAAAATTTTCTTTAAAACGAAATCCTAAAAGCAAAGCAATGCCAATGGCCATGTCTGAGTAACCCGAGAAATCGCAATAGATCTGAAGTGCATAGCCATAAATGCCAAACAAATTTTCAAGTCCGGAATAAAGGGTTGGGGCGTCAAAAATCCGGTCCACAAAATTAAGTCCGATATAATCCGATATCACCGCCTTCTTGATCAGCCCTGAGCAGATCAAAAAAACAGCACGTCCAAACATTTCCTGTGATACCAGGGTGGGCTTATTTATTTGGGGCAGGAAATCTGCAGCTCGCACGATTGGCCCGGCCACCAACTGTGGAAAAAAAGAAACAAAAAAAGCATAGTCCAAAAAAGAGGTGAGCGGTTGAAGTTTATTACGATAAACATCGATGGTGTAACTCAGTGACTGAAAAGTGAAAAAGGATATTCCCACCGGCAGAAAAATGTCTAAGGGTTCAAACGGTATCCCAGCGAATGAACTAAACATCTCGTGGATTAAGTTTCCATACTTATAATATCCTAACATGCCGAGATTGGCGGCAAGACTTACTACCAGTAGGGAAAGGCGTTTTGCGTATTTTTTGGAATGGCCAATCCACTGTGCCAAAAAGAAATCCACCACGATGGAGGCTACCAACAGCAAAAAATAAAAGCCGCTCGACTTGTAATAAAAATAAAGGGAAAACAGGGTGACAAAAATGAGTTTTGGTTTTGTGGTTTTGCTCAGCAACAAATAGATCCCAAAAAAAGCAGTGAATAAAAAAAAGAACAGCCCACTGTTGAAAAGCATGGGGGCTCCTCGATGAAAGACAAATTGATCAGCAAGCTTATGGGTATCGATCGTGAACATATTCGTTGTATCCTTTGATCAAAGCCTGGTATAACATCTTTCCTTGCAGTTCGTAACCTGCCTTCGTAAAGTGAACGCCATCTTTCTGCATCACCTCATTTTTCTTCCATTGGTCTGCCGAATGCTTCCCACCTCCGGCACTATATAAATCCCAACAGGCCATGCCTTTTTTATTTGCTATGCGCACCAACTGATCATGCACTTGCTCTACACCCGGGTTCCTGCGGGTTCGTTTTCGGTAAAAATCGGCCGGGGTAGTGATGATGAATGCGGCATCCGAATTGAGTTGCTTCAGCTTCATAACGAATGTTTCAACTTGCTCAGAAAAAGTTTTATCGATGTAGGGATATTCAATGGCTTCGTTCGTACCCAATGAAACAATAAACAAGTCGGGCTTTAAAGCCTGTGTTTGTTCAATGAAATATTGCGCTGCCAAATAGTGCTTGAACTTTGCCCCGTTGCCACCAATGGAATGATAAAGAATCCCTGGGTTTTGGTTTGAAAGGCTGATGCCAAATAGGGTAAACTGATCTTGTTGGTTGGTTGGCTGCGAAGTTTTAAATTCAAGTTGATGCATTTTATACGGAAGCGCCACAACGGAATAGTTAGGGTAAGCCTCATTGGTGTAAGGGCCTGCATAAGCCAATGGATGGCCTACGGAATCACTGAGGATAAGATTAAAACAAGTAATGTCTTTCTGATAGAAAACGGCAACGTTATTAAAACCATAATCCAATCCGGGGCTATCCATGGTGCGGATCAAAAATTTGGCGCCCGGCTGTTTTGTGCGAACGGTGGAAGCGCCAAGCCCGATGGGCAAGGATTGATCGGTAAACACAATCCGCTTGGCCTCCCAAGTTCCATTCGCAGAGGAGTGAATATTCTGCGGTTCATTGGTGCGGGCAATCCTTCCCGGAAAAATAAACCCCCGGCCTGCATTGCCAAATTCTTGTTGCATCAACTGCCGAATGGCTTGGGTAAAGAAATCGGCCTGGATATGTGAGTCACCAATGTGAACAATATTGACGGTGCCCTTTTTATTTTTTTTAAGCTGATAGAGTTTTTCATAAAGGATTGCCAGAGCTGCTGGATTACTAATTTCATTCTGCGCTTTCAAAATAAAATTATAGTGGGCCAACGAATTCATGCTCACCGTGTCCTGCGAATAAATTCGCAAAAAAGAAAGAAGGAGAAAGGCGGATAGCCAATTACTTTTTTCGTTCATACTTCGCTTTTTCTTTCAACAATGCATCAGCCAGTTTTTTTGCCAATTTTCTTCCACCCCGAAAAGTAAGGTGCGTATAATCCTTGGCTGCAAGTGGAGGTTGAGATTCGGTGTACTTGACCATACTGTTCTCTCCCCCCATTGCCTCAAACATATCCCAAAAAGCAATTCCTGATTTTTGGGCTATCCTTCTTTGCAGGTCACGCATCACCGGAATATCCGGCATGGTTGCCAACTTGCCGTGTTGATTGCTGCTGCGGTCGCCCACGCTGATCAACAAAAATCCAGCAGCCGGAAAATTTTCCTTCAATTTTCTAATCAAAAGCGTCATTTTATCTAAGTACCAAATATACCCGGTGGTATCCTTCTCCGATAGCACGTTCAATCCGTACTGAAGGATGATAAGTTTATAGCCGCGCAGGGAATTAAATTGTTTCATCCGCTCTTGCCCAATCAGAAGTAAACCCATGCCGGGGTTGCTGCGCATGGCAAAATTATCCACCGATATTCCGATCGAATCTTCGAAAGCCGCTCCGTACAGCCGAAGGCTATCATGTTGGGGAAAAGAAACCTTGAGGGAACTCAACCCATGATGCGAAAAAACATATTCGCTCACCCCCTGCGATGCCCCAAAATCCAACCGCAGTAGAGTAGAGTCATTCAAGGTGCTGCTCATCGTGAAGGGATAGTCACTCTCATAAAAAAATTTGGCCATAACAAAATTCTGCTTCGCTGGCCGATACGCTACTTCATTGGCATCCTTCGGCTTAAAGCAAAATCCCGGGAGCCCAAGCGGGGCATAGGCACTTTTGTGGCCCACGATGGAATACGTTTTCCAATTTAAAAAGTCGTGTTGAATGGAGGTGCGGAACTTCGTCACTTCGGAAGTGATGGGCACATAGCCTACGCCACTGCCTCCAAATACCCGCTGCAAGGTATCACGAAAAGGGCCACACAAAATGTCACCTTCAATAAATGAATCGCCAAAAAAAGCAATGCGCACGGGGCTGTTTTTTGCATGGCCAATGGCTTCAAAAAAATGGGATAAGTTAGAAGGGCCAAATTCTTCAATGGCTTTTGAACCCCTTTTTCTTACCACTATTTTTGGCGTTGCAATTTTAGTATTGCGATTGGAATCCAACGCAATTGGTTTTGTCTCATCAGGCCGAAGCTCGCTAAACAGTTCCGGTTTTTTAAATTGGTAGCCAAATACTGAAAAATCAGGCAACCAGGATATTGCCACTAATAAACCAATGACTACTATCAACATGTAAAAAATAGAGTTGAGTTGATTCCCTCTCATCTGGTTTCAAGCGTATCCGGCAAGTTGATAAGAGATAATCCCCACCCACTCCTTGATGATCAGTTGCCATTTGCCGAGTGCATCTGTGCTCGGTATGAGCATATCGAACGAGTACCTCCTGCGGTGCGAGATAAAGTCGGTGCTAAAGCAAGTCATGCCCCATCCCGCTTTTGCAAAACAGGCCGATGCCCTGCGCATGTGGTAAGCGGATGTAATCAACAGGCATTCGGATGGCTTTGCTTTTCCATTCAAAATTTCCTTCACCGCTTCGGCCGACTCATGCGTATTTCTTGAATTTGATTCCTTCACAATGGCTGAATCTGGTACACCCATTAACTGCAACGCTTCGGCCACTTCATCAGCTTCTTTTCGGTCCATCGCCAGCAACCGGCCGCTGCCTCCTGACACTACTATTTTTTTGAGTTTCCCCATTTTAAATAACTGAACAGTGTGCGTTACGCGGTCTGCCCCACGATTAAAAAAAACACGGTCGGTAAGCCCTTCGTCATGTTTGGTAACGCCCGTTAATAAAATTCCCCAGGTGTAATTTTTATTCATTTCCCGAAAGGGGGTAACTGGGATTTCCCATAGCAAAGCCACCTCGTTGGCAACGAAATCATTGGAAAAGAATAATAACAGGGCAAGGCCGGTGTAAAACAATTTATTCTTCAATGGCTGCCGCTTCACTAATGCTGCGGCAACGAGAAGCAGGCAGATCACCACAAAGGGCATAATGAGGTACGCCAATATTTTGGACAGGATGAAAAACATACCTACATCCGTTTCGGGATTTTGCTATATACATTGCCGATGCCATCAATGATCTTCAACAATACCTCGAAGTAAAGGGCCAAGGCAAGTGTCAGCGTCATCGACCAGATAACGCTCAAATTAAAAAACAACGTATCGATATTGTGATTGAGGAAATGTTTGGCTGGCATATAAAACTGCGCATCGAAATCCACGATATGTTCGGGATCCGGATCTTTGTAGATCGGATAAATTTTTTGCACCAGTTTGTCGTCCTTCTCAATGATGCGGTCGAATTCATCTGAGTTTTTTACCAAAAGAGTGATGGCTTCGTTTTGATAGGCATTCCTTTTCTTCTCAAATGCTTTTTCTTTCTCCGCGGTATTGGTCCGTTGATTGATAATATTGTCCTTTTTTTTATCGGCCTTAGCATAGCGATTGTTATAGAATTTCTTTAGCCCCTCAAAAAAGGTTATTACCTCGACATGTGTCAACGAGTCATACTTGCCCGGTGCCAAGGCATCGAGGTATTTAAAATTGTCGCGGCCAATGGTCACCAGTTCTTCTTGTATTTCTGTGTGCAACACGTTCAGGTTTTTATCCACTACCTCTTTTATGCCGGGGTTGGGGTTCTTGTAATTCAGGTTTACAAATTCAAGGCGGCTCTCAAGCTCAGGTATGTAATATACTTTTTTGTAATCCGCATCGGCCATGATTTTATCATATAAATAAAACTGCTGCTCAAATTCGTTGTCCTTGTATTGGGCTACCATGGCGGCTTCGAAGGCCCACCTGGAGGCCATCAGATCGCCCACCATCGGCACGGTTGCCGTGTTGCCGATCATGGGGTTGAGCTTGTCAAATTTTACCACCACCCCGCTCAGGATCAATTGAGGAATCAACAAGATGGGGATCAAAATATAAATCGTTACTGCGGAGTTAAACGCAGATGAAATGTTGAGCCCAAGCAAATTGGCAAAGCAAGAGGTGGTGAACAGGATGGCCCAGTGGATAAAGAACATCCCCCGGATTTCAAGAAAATAATTGCCCACCAATACAAACAGAAAAGTTTGGATGGCTGAGATGGCAAACAAAATCGAAATCTTGGAAAAAATATAACTGCTGCGGTTGAGATGAATAAATTTTTCACGTTTCAAAATTTTCCGGTCGCGGATAATTTCTTCTGCGCTCACCGTAAGCCCCATAAAAAGCGCAACAATCACGCTCATAAAAAAATAAGCGGGCATGTTCAGGTTTTTGCTAAAAATGTAGCCGGTGTTCAATTGATCGTCCGAATTGTAATACTTTACAATGAAGGCAAGGATGAACGCCAGGGCAGGCGCTTCCAGCAGGTTGATGACCAGGTATTGGGTATTGCTGAGTTTTGAAAGCACATCGCGCAAGCCGAAAAGATGGGTCTGCTTTAGCCATGTGGGGATTCGAAGGGTAGAGTGGGGGGTTTCGGTTTGGCGCGCAACCTGAGGGAGTTTGATCTTATCCGTAAAAATTTTGTTCCATTGCTCGGGCGAAAACTTTCGCTCATTTGTAAAATTCCCAAACTCGTTGATGACTTTTGTTTCGATGATATTAAAAATCTGTTCGGGGTTTACATTGCCGCACATGTTACATTCGCCCTCCTCGCTGTTCACCAGGCGTATGTTCTTTTTAAAATAAATCACGGCCTCCACGGGATTGCCGTAATAAATCTGATAACCGCCCGTATCCAGAATGGCCAAGTGGTCGAACATTTTGAAAATGTCGGAAGAAGGCTGGTGGATCACGGCAAAAACCAATTTGCCTTTCAACGAAAGTTCTTTTAGTAAATCAATAATATTTTCCGAGTCGCGGGAAGAAAGCCCGGAAGTCGGTTCATCCACAAACAAGACAGCCGGTTCGCGCAACAACTCCAAGCCAATGTTTAATCTTTTGCGCTGGCCACCACTGATTGTTTTTTGGAGTGGGGAGCCCACTTTCAAATCCTTGGCTTCGTTGAGGCCAAGATCATCCAAGGTTTTCAGAACGAGAAAGTCGATTTCCTCTTCATGAAGGTGGCTAAAACAAAGTTTAGACGCAAAGTATAGATTTTGATAAACCGTAAGGTCTTCGATAAGCAGGTCGTCTTGCGGAACAAACCCAATCACGCCTTCAATTTTTTGAGGCTCGCGGTGGATGTCAATTCCATTGATCAGCACTTGGCCCTTGGATGGTTTTTCATTTCCATTCAGCACATGCAGTAGCGTGCTTTTGCCTGCCCCACTGGCGCCCATCAACGCCACCAGGTTGCCCGATTCTTCCACTACTGTTACCTCACGCAGGCCGAGCTTGCCATTCTTAAATTGATAGGAAATATTTTTTGCCTCAAAGCTCGTCTTCGGCTGTCTTTCGTTTTTCTTAAATATCCCCAGCACGGCACCGAAGTACACCGGCTCGGCAGTGCCCCAACGAATTGAGCTGCCTGTTGCCAACACGCTTACTTTTCCTGCCTTCTGCGGCACGCCATTGAGGAAGACATCGGTCTTTCCCAGGTATTTTAAAAAGTAAAGTTCTACACTCGGCACATGCAAGATGGTGATGAATCCATCCAGGTCCGGCCGGAAAATATGCCTGCTCGCACCCCCATTCTTATCGCTGTTGACAAAAAGAAAATTGTCGTTGGACGGAATAGGAGATTGAAGGTTTACGAACTGCTTCATCAACTCTAAGTAGGGCAAACTGATGTTAAATTGCTCGCTGATGATTTTCGAAAGGTTTTCTTCGCGCGCTGAAATAGAGCCATCGGCCAGCACGATGCTCATCAGCTCCAACAAAATAACCATCTTTTGTTTTTGCGTCACCTCTTCATTGATGGCCTTGCAAATTTGGGCGATGGTTTCATTTTCTTTTGCCGAAGAAAGTTTATCTGAAATTTCACGGGCATATTCGTCAAATAGCCGAAGGTGCCTTTCCATGGACGGGCGGCTCAGGTGGTCTTCTAAAAAAGCGTGGATGTGATCTCGCTCTTGGGCGGTTACGGTGTCCTCCTTTGCCACAAAGGCAAACAGCCGGATGATTGCTTTCAGTACAGGCTCACTCATGCGTGAAAAATTATTTTATTTAAAGATAAGAAAGAGATCGAAGGAGGCTACTGAACGCTTCCCATTTTTTGTCGTTAGAACAAAAAAAAGGCTACCCTTTGGAGGGCAGCCCTTTTTTGTAATACCTGATGGGGCTAGTCGGTGATTGATTTCCTCAGTTTTTCAATAATGTTGGTGAGGCCGACCAGGTTTTTGTCGCTCAAAACCAAATCCGAGCGGTTGTTTTTGATCTGTTCTTCTATGTTTAATGCCTTGTAGCTCGCTTGCAGCGAATTCAAATCCGCAAGTATGGAGGTAACAGGTTCAGTCTGCTCCACGGTGCCCAGCATTTTTACCAATTCATCCACCGACTCACGCTGTTGGAGAACCACCCGGATCAACGGTGTAAGGATAAGGTTACGATCGTCATCCTTCAATAAATCTTTAGGGTACGTTTTGATCAGCCCGGTGGAAATGTATAGGCCTTCCACAAAACTACCGCACAGCATCAAGGCGGCAGGCTTGTTGCGGTTGTCATTCTTCAAGTATTTTTCAGTTTGATGAATGGCATCATTGACCATTTTGGAAAGGGAATCCTTTACGGCAATGTTGGATTCAAACCGCTTGAGCAGGGTAACGTCAAAAGAGCCCAGCACACCGAGGTTATCCGCCAATTTTTTTGAGGCGTTCAAATAATTGATGGCCTCTTGGGTTTTATCGTACGATACAAGGTAGCCGATATCTGCACCATAAACACCCAAATTAAGTGCGGCTTTATCGTTACGGGTTAGGTATTGATCTGCCTTCTTGCGATCGCTGAGCAAATTTTGGTTGAATTCGGCTCCTGTTGCTTGGAGCATGTAGGGGATTTCGGAGGGCGATGGAATGTTGTACACCACGTCCTTGATTTCATCGTTCAAGGATTCTTCTGCTTGTTTGAATTCATCAGAGCTATCACTCTTTTCTTTCTTAGCTCCACAAGACCAAAGGACTAACGTCAAGAGGAGAACAAAAGGGGTAATTGCAAAACGTGTAACTTTCATGGGTTTGGGTTTTTAACTTCTCAATTTTACTATAATTTTTCAAATCCTGAATAGGGGAAACACTTTTTTATTGATAAACTTTCCTAAACGGTACTAATTTGTTCTGACATCCAAACGGAATTTTCGGAAATGCCGCACTCCAAGTTCTACCGCTTATAGCTTTAGCCGCACAAAAGCCTCCATGGCTGCATATTCGGCAAGGCCAAGTTTGTTGTAAATAATGGCCGTGGCACGGTTACGGTCTTCGGCCCTTTGCCAGAACTCGCGCGCATCATTGCCTTGATAAACCACTCCGTCTTTTTGAGATTGGTGCTTGAATACCCCCATCCGCTTGCGCATCACTTGATCGGGGCTCATAGGCACGGCCATTTCAATCAGGTCGATATCCCACTCTGCCCAAGCACCTTTGTAAAGCCAGGTCCAGCAATCCTTCATAAAATTTTCGTTTTTCAACTTGTGCAGTGCCTCAATCACAGCATCAAGGCACACTTTGTGGGTGCCGTGCGGATCGGCCAAGTCGCCTGCGGCATAAATTTGGTGAGGCTTGATCTCCCGGATCAAATTGGCAACGACACGGTAGTCTTCTTCGCCCAACGGTTTTTTCTGAACAGTGCCCGTCTCGTAAAAAGGCATGTTGAGGAAATGGATATTTTGCTGAGGAACCCCTACAAAGCGACACGTATTTTTGGCCTCGCTTACGCGGATCAGTCCTTTGATGGTGCGTACGGCCTCTATGTCTTTTTCCCCCTTCTTCTTCTTTTCCAAAAAACCGTTGGCTTCAAAATACATTTTCTCGGTCGCCTCGTTAGTGATGGAAAATTCAGCGTTGAAGTCACGCACATATTCAATGAACCGCAGGGCTTCGTCATCAGCCACTGCAATGTTGCCCGAAGTTTGATAGGCCACGTGCACTTCATGCCCCTGATCGACCAACCGCTGAAAGGTACCGCCCATTGAAATAATATCATCATCGGGGTGCGGACTGAAAATGATCACTTTCTTTTTGGCAGGCACAGCCCGTTCCGGGCGATGGGTATCATCGGCATTGGGTTTGCCACCAGGCCAACCGGTAATGGTGTGCTGCACCCAGTTGAACACTTCAATGTTGATGTCGTAAGCTTGGCCATAGCGAGCAAGGAGTTCGCTCAATCCGTTTTCATTGTAGTCTTCGTTGGTGAGCATGAGGATTGATTTTTCCAGTGCCAAAGCAAGGCTGGTTACTGCCTTTTTGATCATGGTACGGTTCCACTCCACACGATCAAACAGCCAGGGCGTTTTGCGCCTGCTCAAGCCAGCCGCGCACGATTCGTCCATCACAATTTGCGCATTGGGATGGCCTTGCAAATACGAAGCCGGAATATGCTCTGCCACTGGGCCTTCCACGGCTTGCCGGATGATCGGTGATTTGTGTTCGCCCCAGGCGATCAGCACAATTCGTTTGGCCTGCATGATCTTTTTCACCCCCACGGTGATCGCCTTGCGCGGCACGTTGGCGATCCCTCCAAAATCCAAGCCCGCATCCGAGCGTGTGGTAAAGTCGAGGGTGATCAATCTTGTCATGGAGTCAATATGCGAGCCGGGTTCATTAAAACCAATGTGCCCATTGCGGCCAATGCCGAGCAACTGAAAGTCGAGCCCGCCTGCTTCATTGATCTGTTTCTCGTAATTTTCGCAGAACTCTTTGATCGAATCCATATCGATGGTGCCATCGGGAATATGGTATTGGTCTTTGGGGATATCGACATGGTCGAATAGGTTCTCCTTCATAAACCGGTGGTAGCTCTGCGGTGCCGTGGGCTGCATCGGGTAATACTCATCGAGGTTGAAGGAAACCACCTTTTTAAAACTAAGGCCCTCTTCCCTGTGCATGCGAATGAGTTCGGCATAAACTTTTTTTGGCGATGAGCCCGTAGCTAAACCCAACAGCGCAGGCTTGGCTTCTTTCTGTTTTCGCTTAATTAGGTCGGCAATCTCCTTGGCCACCGACCGGGATGCCTGATCGGCAGATTCGTAAATCGAGATGGGGATTTTTTCGAAATTGATGTGGAGGGAGTGATTTCCGTTGGACATATTAATTAATGTTACATTGAGTATAATATTTTTCTAAATGCGACTTAAGCGGTCTTTCATCTGTTAATATTTTGTTTTTTTATAGCCTCACGGAATGCCATACCTGATTATCATTCCTTTGGGTCTGCTTTGCTGATGGGCATTTCATAGGTCGCTTTTTAATTTTTACCACTACCAATGATTACCGATCAACAAACTTCTCCGTTCCCGGATGAAACGTGCGCCACGAATGCCAATACTCTTGGTAGGCTTGCACTGAATTCAATCGCGCTCCTTTCGTTGGCCCGCTCTGGCACTGCCCCAACAAACTCCAAATCGAATTGGACTTCGCATCGCTCATCGTTTTTGTTGAGTCGATATAAGAAAAAAACAAGGTATCATTTCCTGCCGCCCGCCTCCACGCGTGAAAAGAAGTTGAATCATTTTCCAAAACCAGCACGATGGGTTGGCCATCAACGACATCATTGATCACGTGCTTTTTTTTCAAGTCATTCCAATCGTAGGCTTTGGCATGCAAACCCAACGAAATCCCGATCACCCATGATTTTTCTTTCCACGAAAGTGAATCATGCCGTTCCAAGTTGCCCTCCATTTTCCCTTCATCGTAGTTTGCCAAACTTTTGTATTGTTCCTTGAACGAACTGTCCGGCTGAAGAATGTACGAATCCGGGTGCAGCCAGAGCCAAACGCCAAGGGCCATCTGTTCGGAAGGGACCTCAGTTAGCATCTTACCTTTCAGCGACCCGGCAATCGCTTCGCCATTGACTTGCCGCCACCAACTTTTTGTCCGGTTGTCTTCAAACATGGCGTTGAAATGATCCATACCTACCAATCGGAAATTTTCTGGTTGTCCCTCCACCATTGGACTGAACACCCGCCCCGTACGGCAAACCGTGCAATAAGTAATCATCACCGCCTCGCCACCAATGGTATCGCGTACCTGATGATGGTAACCAATAATTTCAATGGGATAAGCTTTTGATTCGCCCTTGATCGAAACGCCAATCACCAATTTATTTTTTAGCAGTTTGTTCTTGTCGGCCTTCACAAGAATTTTATGTTCGGGCTGGTAAAACATTTTGTCGGCTAGAAAACGGAAGTTGAAAGCGTAAACTACCATCAGCCAAAATCCAAGCATGGAAGCCACCGTCCATTTGACGCTCGCATTGTTTCCCCGGAGGTAAATAAAAGCAGGATAGGCTATTAGAGCAATGCCCGCCATGCGGAAAACCCATCTATATGTTTGGATAAAATAGGCAAGAGCAATGGTCTCTTCCACTTGACTCCCCGGGAAGGGCATGATAAAATAGACGCGGGCAATCTCCATCCCGATCAACACTAAAATACCTATGGAGAAGAGCAAGACCTTCATTTGAATCGAATTGAATTGGCAATTTCCAAAAAAAGGAATTAAAATTGATGAGTCCGTCCGATTAATCTTTCCATTTCGCTGCGTTCTTCTCCTACCTTGGTGGCATCCCATTTGAAATGATCGGCCATCACGTGCAGGCAGGGCTCCATTATTTTTTTGAGCAAGGGCATGTCAAAATAGAGAACGCCAATCCTGCGCACAAAAAAATCTGAAGCATTGATCACCATTTCATTTTTCAAACCATAGTGGAGTTGCGCCTTGGCCAGGCGGATTTCCGGATCTTCATCCGGAAGGGTTTCAAAAACAAGCAGAATAGCGTCACTCTGTTTCCCGAAATTACTGACCAACGTTTCGGTTTCGTGCTGTAGGTGGTGTAGTTTTAATTTTTCGCAAATAAGTTGCCTGTAGTTTTTAACCTCCTTCTCATTTTTAAAGTTGGAAGCAGCCAACAGGATGGAGCCTGTCAGGCAGGATTTCAATTCGTGCTCGTCAAAACTCCTTTTCACCACCAGGTCAACCACTCGCTCGGCCATTTTGCGGTAGCCGGTAAGTTTTCCCCCGGCTATTGAAATCAACCCGGAGGGCGATTCAAAAATTTCATCCTTGCGCGAAAGTTCCGAGGCCGACTTACCTTCTTCATTAATGAGTGGGCGCAACCCGGCCCAACTGGATTCGATGTCTGCGAGCTGGAGATGGACGTTTGTAAAAGTCAAATTCACCGCATAGATCAGGTATTCCGCATCGGCTTTCTCTGTAAACACCTCATCCAGACTGCCGGAATAGTTGGTATCAGTAGTGCCAACATAGGTAATCCGTCCGCGGGGGATGGCAAAAATCATTCGTCCGTCACCCACGTCAAAATAAATGGATTGAACCACGGGAAGTTTTTGATGCGGCACCACCAAGTGCACACCTTTGGTCAAGTGCAAATGTTTTCCAGTTTTCGATTTGTCTTTCGTGCGCAGCAAATCAACCCATGGGCCTGCCGCGTTGACAACCGCCTTACTCTTGATGGAGAATTTTCTATTGGTCAAAACGTCAAGCGCCTCAACGCCAACCATTTTTCCTTCTCGATAAATAAAATGGGTGGCTTCGCAGTAGTTGGTTACCGTTGCGCCATGCGCGGAAGCTGATTTGATGATCTCCAAGGTAAGCCGAGCGTCATCGGTGCGGTACTCGGCATAGATGGCTCCACCTTTAACATCGTGCGGGTTGAGCAGCGGCTCCTGATTCAACGTTTGCCTTCGGGTCAACATTTTGCGCTGGTCTTCGGGTTTTACGCCCGCCAGCCAATCGTACAACTTTAATCCGATGGAAGTGAGCGTGCTTCCCAAGCCGCGCTTTTCATACAAAGGCAAAAGCATTTTTTCCGGGATCACCAGGTGGGGTGCCAGCTTATGAACCACCGCTCGCTCGCTGCCCACTTCTTTGACTAAACCAAATTCCAATTGCTTGAGGTAACGAAGCCCGCCATGAATTAATTTGGTTGATCGGCTGCTGGTGCCAAAAGCAAAATCCGTTTTTTCGATCAAGGCCGTCTTCAATCCACGGGTAGTTGCATCGAGCGCAATGCCCGCACCCGTGATGCCTCCGCCAATAATCAGTAGATCAAAAGTTTCGGATTGAAGTTGTGCTATGGAAAGGTCTCTGTTCAAAAGAATAAGGAGTTCAAGGTTTAAAAGTTGTATTTGGGCAATCCGTTTAGGTCATTGTAAAATCTAAAATTGCCCTTTCGTAAATTGTTCATTTGCCTATTGGCTAATCGGCTAATGTACACATTGGTCAGTTATCTATCCATCCCTTCGTCCGCTCTACGGCTTTCATCCAACCATGATAAAGTCTTACACGAGTTGATTCTTCCATCTGTGGAAGGAAACGCTTTTGGATTTTTCTATTTTTAATAATGTCTGCTTTTTTCCACTGACCGATTTGAATGCCGGCCAAATAAGCTGCGCCCAACGCAGTGGATTCAATTACTTCTGGTCGCTCCACTTCTGCGCCCAAAATATCGGCTTGAAATTGCATTAGGATATTATTCGCACACGCACCGCCATCTACTTTCAGACTGGAAAGCTTTACGCCAGCATCTTCCTGCATCGCGTTGAGAATATCCTTGGTTTGGTAGGCCAATGATTCCAACGTGGCTTTGATGATATGATCTTTGCCTGTATCACGGGTCAATCCAAAAATTGCACCGCGGGCATACATATCCCAATAAGGTGCCCCCAATCCTGCGAAAGCGGGAACGACATATACCTCATTGGAGCCGAGTGCCTTGGCGGCAAAATATTCAGCGTCTTTGGATTGATCGATCAGGTGCATGCTGTCGCGCAGCCACTGCACCGCGGCACCCGCAATGAACACGCTTCCTTCGAGGGCATATTCTACTTTGCCGTCAAGCCCCCAGGCAATGGTGGTGATCAGCCCATTTTTTGAAAATTGAATTTTGCTGCCCGTGTTCATCAGCATGAAGCACCCGGTGCCGTATGTATTTTTTGCCATACCCGGCTCAAAGCAAGCCTGGCCAAAAAGAGCTGCCTGCTGATCGCCCGCCACACCTGCAATCGGGATTTTTATCCCGTTCCATTCCCAATCGCCAAAATGAAAAGCCGAAGGTTTAACTTCGGGCAACATGGATTTTGGAATCGTCAATTCATTCAGGAGCCTTTCATCCCACGTCAAATCGCGGATATTGAAAAGCATGGTGCGCGAGGCATTGGAAAAATCGGTAGCGTGAACTTTTCCGTTGGTCAATTTCCAGATGAGCCAAGAATCCACGGTGCCAAAAGCAAGCTCACCATTTTCGGCAAGCTGCCTCGCGCCTTTCACGTGATCTAAAATCCATTTGATTTTTGTTCCTGAAAAATAAGAGTCGATCACCAGCCCGGTAATTTCTTTCACATAGCCGGAAAGTCCTTTTGCTTTAAGTTCTTCACAGATGGACGCGGTACGTTTGTCTTGCCACACAATAGCGTGATAAATCGGCTCACCCGTTTTCCTGTTCCAAACAATAGTGGTTTCCCGTTGATTGGTGATGCCGATTGCTTTGACAGAAGGTGCGTCTATTTTATTTTTAGAAATCAGCCGGGCAAGCACTTCGGATTGCGAGGAGTAAATTTCTTGCGGGTCATGCTCTACCCATCCAGGCTGGGGAAAGATTTGTTGGAACGCTTGTTGCTCGATGCTAACAATCGAACCTTCTTCGTTGAACAATACTGCCCGCGAACTGGTGGTGCCTTGATCAAGTGCGATGATGAATTTTTTCTTCATGCTGATGAGTTACGGGTTGCAAGTTATCGATGTATCAGACACCCAAGCTTTTGCTTGAAACAGATTGGGTTTTATGTTTCTGACTGAATAATTGCTTTTATATAGGCTTCAAAATCTTTCAGGTTGTAGAGGATGATGCTTTCAATCACATCTAAATTGAGTGACTGGTATTCGTAGACAGCAAGATTCCTAAAGCCCACCATGTGTTTCATCGCGACAGTCAACGGCTCTGGGATAATTGCTGCCTTAGTGAGCAAATCAAACGAGTCGCGACTATTTTGTGGAACGCCCAGCTTCCTTTTCTTCACCACTAAATTGGCCAAATCGATGGACGCTTCACAAGCTCGCTGAAGATTGAGGATAATGGAATCTTGCACGGTGAAATTTTCTCTCCATACAGTTTCCTTTCCGTTGTATTCCTCAAGAATTCTTCGGATGCAGCGTTCGATGATAGCCGCCTTATTGATCACCACATCGTCCATACTACGAATAAATTTTGCCCGAGGAAACAATGTCATTGAGAATTTCTTTGCGTTCTTCATTCAGCCGCTGGTACATCGAAAATACCAACGTTTCCTGTTGCAGGAGAAAAGAAGGGTTTCTTACATACAAATGGATACCTGTAGTAATCACTTGAAATTGGAAAACGGTGCTTGCTGACTGAAGGTGAACTAAGTCAACATCTTTGTGCAAGAATACTTCCAATTCCTTTTGAGCATCGTACACGCGAAGTGGTGCTATTACATCGTCATGCAAAGTAAAGAATGCTACATCCACATCGCTGTTTTGGGTATCTGCGCCAATCGCCTGGCTTCCGAAAAGATAGATTGCTTCCACGTAGGGGAAATGAACCTTTAGGATGCGAACAATATTTTCCGTTTCGTTTTTCAGCATCAGTCAAAGGTAGGAAACAAAAGGTTTAAGAATACAGTAAAATATCCAACCAAGTTAAGCACTGCTCTTCAGGAGAGGATGGAGGCGAGGGGATAAGAAAAGGGCTTAACTTTAATGATTGAATCTTGAATTTTAAAACAAGGCACCATAAATAAACGCTCCCAACAATCCCCCTGCCACGGGGCCCACCACAGGTATCCACGCATAACTCCAATCCGAACCGCCCTTGCCGGGGATCGGCAAAACAAAATGTGCGATGCGCGGACCAAGGTCCCTTGCCGGGTTGATCGCAAATCCAGTAGTGCCGCCCAAACTCAAACCGATCGAGACAATCAAAAGTCCAACCACAATTGGGTTAAGGCCTTGGGTAAATTTATTGGCTCCGATAAATAATATGGCGAGCACCAGCACCGCAGTGGCCATAATTTCACTGATCAAATTCCAAAAAAAATTTCGAATGGCAGGAGCATTGCAAAAAACAGAGAGCTTTGCCGATGGATCGGTGGTTTGCTTCCAATGGGGTAAATAATGAATCCAGACTAAAATTGCCCCTACAAATGCACCCGAAAACTGGGCAGCAATGTATCCTACCATTTGATCCGAAGGAAAACTTCCTTGCACGGCCAGCGCTATGGTAATAGCCGGGTTAAGGTGCGCCCCACTGATCCAGCCAACGGCATAGATCGCCAATGTAACGGCCAGTCCCCATCCCACCACGATGGTGAGCCAACCTGCATTTTCTGACTTGGACTTCCTTAACACAACCCCCGCAACAACCCCGTCACCAAGTAGCACGAGCAAAAGAGTGCCAATAAACTCTGCGAGATAAGGAGACATAGTTGTACGGTTTTGTGAATGCCCAGATAGCTTGTAAAACTAAAAACTATTTTGGAGTATGCCACGATTTTGGCACTTTTGGATAATCTCGTAATTGCCTTAAATTTGCCATCTTTTCAGACTAAATGCTTAATCACAAGCAGCAAACTATTAAGAAGGCGGCAACCATCTCTGGCGTGGGGCTTCACACCGGTGTGCAGACTACCATGTCCTTCGTGCCAGCCAAGCCCAATCACGGAATAAAATTCCAGCGTATTGATTTGCCTGGATCTCCGATCATCGAGGCAGACTGCGACAGGGTCGTTGATGTTTCAAGGGGAACGACCATCGAACAAAGTGGCGCGAGGGTAAGCACCATCGAGCATACGCTTGCCGCATTGGTCGGTCTGGAGATTGACAATGTCCTTATCCAATTGGATGGCCCAGAGGCACCCATCATGGACGGCAGTTCCATCCAATTTGTGAATGCCTTAAAGGAAGTTGGCACCGAAGAGCAAAACGCGTTGCGCGATTTTTTTGAAGTCCAGGATTCTATATTTTATCGCGAGGCCGCACGCAATGTGGAGATCGCTGCACTGCCGTTGGATGATTACCGGATAACGGTGATGGTGGATTACAATTCGCCCGTGCTGGGCAGCCAGCATGCTTCGATCACCAACATCCAGCAGTTTGAAAAAGAAATTGCGTCTTGCCGCACCTTCTGCTTTCTGCATGAATTGGAAATGCTTTATAAAAACAACCTCATCCGTGGGGGCGATTTGAATAATGCCATCGTCATTGTGGACCGGGTGTTGGAGCCCCATGAGTTGGACAATATTGCAAGGATGCTCAACAAGCCGAAAGTAGAGGTGAAAAAGGAAGGCATCCTCAACAATGTTGAACTTCGCTACAACAATGAGCCCGCCCGCCATAAACTGCTCGACATCATGGGCGACCTGGCTTTGGCGGGCAGACCACTGAAAGCGCAAATCTTAGCTGCCCGCCCGGGGCATGCCGCCAATGTTGCCTTTGCAAAAAAATTGAAAAAACTGATGCAGGAGTCCGACAAGAAGGGAGTTCCGAAATATAACCCGGCTCTTCCTTCGGTGATGGACATTAATAAAATCACGGCCACACTGCCTCACCGCTATCCCTTCTTGCTCATCGATAAGATTATTTATTTAGATAAAGAGCGGGTTATAGGCGTGAAGAACGTTTCGATGAACGAGCCTTATTTTCAAGGACATTTTCCTGGCAATCCAGTCATGCCGGGTGTGCTCCAAGTGGAGGCTACCGTTCAAACGGGAGGTATTTTGGTATTGAACACTGTTCCTGATCCTGAAAATTATTGGACCTATTTTCTGGGTATTGATGAATTCCGCTTCCGCAAAATGGTGTTGCCCGGGGATACTTTGGTAATCCAGTGTGACCTTCTTGCGCCCATCAGGCGGGGCATTGCAAAAATGACAGGTCGTGCTTATGTAGGAAATACGCTGGTATGCGAAGGCACGATGACGGCCAGCATTGTGAGAAAAGATTTATGAGTCAATATCCGCTAGCCAACGTACATCCGGACGCCAAAATTGGCAATAACGTTATCATCGAACCTTTTGCCACGGTGAAAAGCGATGTAGTGATCGGTGATGGTTGTTGGATTGGCCCTAATGTGGTGCTTTGGGAAGGTGCGCGGCTGGGCAAGAACGTTAAGATTTATCCGGGTGCTTCCGTTTCTTCGGTACCTCAGGATTTAAAATTCGCGGGAGAAAAAACGGAAACCTACATTGGCGACAACACCTCCATTCGCGAGTTTGTTACCATCAGTCGCGGCACAAACGACAAGCTCAAAACCGTAATCGGAAAAAATTGCCTGCTGATGGCCTACGTGCACGTTGCCCATGATTGCTTCATTGGCAACAACTGTGTGTTGGTAAACGCGGTGCAAGTGGCAGGCCATGTTACCATTGATGACTGGGCAATCATTGGTGGGGCAAGTGCAGTGCATCAATTTGTAAAAGTTGGGGCTCACGTGATGGTTTCGGGTGGCTCATTGGTGCGCAAAGATGTTCCACCCTTCACCAAAGCAGCACGCGAACCGCTTACCTATTGTGGCATCAATACCATCGGGCTGCGCAGGCGCGGATTCGATGCCGATAAGATCACCGAAATCCAGGAAATCTACCGCTATATTTTCCTTAAAGGGTTGAACAACTCCAAAGCATTGGACCTGGTGGAAAAGGAACTGCCAACCAGCACTGAGCGCGATCAGATCGTTAATTTCATCAAGGCATCGGAACGGGGAATTTTGAAAGGCTTCTCCTCGGGCACTTCTACCTTTGAATGATCGATGAGTGGTGACGGAACCACATAGACGCAATAGTGCACATGAGCAATACAAACGTTGGGAAATCAAATACACTGTCTGAATCTTATGTTACAATGTCCTATATGGTTCAAATTGATAGGCCATGAAAATCATAACGGAAAACCTCGGCAAGCGCTTTAATCGTGAGTGGGTATTCCGAAATTTTAATTACGAATTCATCTCCGGTAATTTTTATACCATCATAGGGCCAAACGGCTCGGGCAAATCAACCTTGATGCAAGTGTTGTGGGGGCAAATGCAACCGAGCGCAGGCCAGATCACTTATTTGAACAACAGCCAATCCGAGATTTACAAGTCAGTGGCCATTGCAGCTCCCTACATGGATTTGATCGATGAATTTACCCTTGAAGAAATGATCCAATTTCACTTCAAATTCAAGAAAAGCAGATTTTCATTAAGTGAGATTTTTGAGAAGATAGGGATTGAATCGTCCCGACACAAACACCTCTCGGCTTTTTCTTCGGGAATGAGGCAACGGTTGAAGTTGGCATTGGCATTTTATTCCGATGCAGGAATGCTTTTTTTGGATGAGCCCTGCACCAATCTCGATAAACGGTCCATCGAATGGTACCACAGGCAATTGAGCCAAATGCCACCCGGCACAATGGTGTTCATTGCCTCCAATCAGGAGATGGAATATCCCGCATCGTCTGTAAAAGTTGATATTTTATCTTATAAGTAGGGTTACATCACTACCCTTGAACCTATTTAATTACCAAAAATCGCCCAATCCGTTGACCTGTCTTTTTTTAGCTCATTGATTTTTGTATGTTTAACTCGATTTTTAACTCGAAGCACATGAAAGCAGCATTTCGCATTTTAATAACCATTGTTTCCCTTGGCGTGATCTTTACTAATTCTGGCTGTAAGAAAAGCAGCCCCGCTGAAACTACCCAGGCAAAGCAATTAAGATTATTATCCCAAACATGGAAAATTTCAACGGTAAGTTTGGGTGGGGTTGATCAAACTGCAAAATGGCCCGGCTTTCAACTTACAATTTCTGGAACTTCAACTTCAACAACCTATAATTACACTTGCACAGGCCGGCCGGCCCTAAGCCCTTGGCCTGCCGGAGGCGGCACCAATAGCTTGGGTACTTGGTCATTTGGTGCTGATCCTGTAACTCAAATTATCCGCGATCCTTCCAGCACTCCTGATACCTTGCCGATGACTTATACGGTTACTGCCGCTTCTGGCTCCACCAAAGCAGCGTTGAGTATCAGTTTCAATTTTACAGGCAACGGCTATACCCGTGTAAGCAACGTGGCCGGAGCTTGGGTATTTAACTTCACCAATTAATTTAACTTCATTCGGTTTTATTAATTAATTTTGCCTCGGCAAATCGGCACGATCAGCTCCTGCTGAACTCCCCCAGGGCCGGAAGGCAGCAAGGGTAGGCGGTTGTAGCGGTGCGATGTTCGGTTTGCCATTTTTTATTTTAAACCCTACCTCCTACTAAAAGATTAATTGCAGTATTTTGCAGAATGATCATTAGTAAACTGATTATCCGAAATTTCAAAAAACTGGAAAATATCGAGTTTGACTTAATATCCCCGCTCGTCTTAATCGGCCCTAATAATTCAGGAAAGACTTCAATTCTTCAGGCCATTACGCTGTTGGATAGCGGGCTAAAAAAGATAGCTTCAGAGAAGAAAAGCGGAACTGTCCGAACGGGTGTTCCTATTAACCGCAAAGACCTCCTGACAATACCACTTCCAAGTGCAAGGCTTTTATGGTTAAACAAAAGTGTAAGAGCTATTGAGCGATCGAAAGGAAGCCAAAAGACAAGGAATATTACCATTGATATTCAAGCGGAAGGATTCATTCAAAATGAAAAATGGACTGCGGGACTTGAGTTTGATTATGCCAATGAGGAGTCGATCTATTGCCGGGCCTTACGCAAAAACGAAAGTGGGTCTGAACGATTTCCGATAGATAAAAAAGCCTTTGGGTTAAAAGTCTCCTATCTACAACCTATGTCAGGTCTAGCTTCTACTGAAGATAGGCTTACACCCGGCTCTATCGATCGGAAAATTGGGGAGGGCAAAACAGCCGATGTTATCCGGAATATTTGTTATCAATTATTAAATCCCGACAGGGCCATTGATTCTATTCCGGAAAAAGAAATTGAAAAACGGTGGAATGAAATCAAGAAAATATTGATCGAAAGATTTGGGGTAACCATTAACAAGCCGAGTTATAATCCCAACAATGGACTGTTGGATATGTCATACGAAGAGAATTCAATTGAATATGATCTTTCAAGTGCTGGCCGTGGATTTCAACAAACCTTGCTCCTACTTTGCTTTTTGTATTCCAACCCTGGAAAAGTAATCCTCATGGATGAACCCGATGCGCACTTAGAAGTGCTACGACAAAAAGAAATTTATAATTTAATTTCTTCCATTACCAGAAGCCTGGAAAGTCAATTGATAATAGCCTCCCACTCCGAAGTAGTTTTAGACGAAGCGGCAACCTCAGATCAGGTCATTGCGGTAATCGGCCAAAAGATGATTGAACTCAATAACGACAGGCAGATTTTAAAAGAAGCAAAAAAAGCATTGACCGATATTGGCTGGCATAAATATTACCTTGCAAAATTGAAAAATCATTGCCTTTACCTTGAAGGCACTACCGATGAACGAAACCTGATCGCCTTTGCCCAATTGATAAACCACAAAGCAAAGATATTAATTGAGGAAGCATTTATTGACCCCGTTGAGGGCAATGTTCCCGGTGAAGCCTTTAGCCGATTTAAGTCGTTGAAACTTGCTGCCCCTGATTTAAAGGGTCTTGCCTTGTTTGATAAATTAGAAAGGCCTGTTGACCCTAATGCGCCCTTACAGGTTTTGCAATGGAACTTCCGGGAAATTGAAAATTATTTTTGCATGCCCGAAGTTTTCATCCGATGGGCAGAATCGAAAAGCGGTAATTTATTTTCTCAACACTATTCAGAAATCATGGAAAAGGTGATCAAAGAAGTTTATCCACCATTATATTTGGATGATCGGGAAAATGACTTTTGGCGGGATGAGAAAATGAGTGAATGGGCAGAAAGGGTTTTTGAAGAGTTCTATAAAAGAATTAAACAACCCATCGCAATGAGAAAAGGTACTTTCCACGAACTTATCCCATTCCTAACACCGAATCAGGTTCATCCTAAAGTGATTGAAAAATTAGATTTGATCAGGGACTTTTTGAAATAAATTCAATTTAACTATGAAATTTTTTATCGATACCGCCAACCTAAAAGAGATCAAAGAAGCCTATGAGTTGGGCGTGCTGGATGGCGTAACTACCAACCCATCCTTGATGGCTAAAGAAGGAATTGCCGGACAGGAGAAAATTAAAGCGCACTACAAAGCCATCTGCAATATTGTTGATAACAATGTGAGTGCCGAAGTGATCGCCACGGATTTTGATGGCATCATAACCGAAGGAAAAGAACTGGCAAAGATTGACGATAAGATCGTGGTAAAAGTGCCCATGATCAAAGAGGGCATAAAAGCAATAAAGAAATTTTCGAGCGAGGGTATACGCACCAATTGTACCCTGGTATTTTCGGCCGGGCAGGCACTGTTGGCGGCCAAAGCCGGAGCCAGTTATGTATCTCCTTTCATTGGAAGGCTTGATGACATCTCGCAAGATGGCCTTGAACTCATTGCACAGATCCGCTTGATCTATGATAACTACGGTTATCAAACTGAAATACTTGCCGCCAGCATTCGTCACACCATGCACTTGATCAAGTGCGCGGAGATTGGCTCGGACGTGGTTACTTGCCCGCTCAAAGTGATCACCGATTTATTGAACCATCCCCTTACGGATTCTGGCCTTGCCAAGTTTTTGGCAGATCACAAGAAGGTTAATGGTTAAATCAATTCAAGATTTGAATAGCTGATGTTACGCAAAACTAATAATTTGACATCATCGCGAGTTCCAGCGAAGGGAAGCAGACGAAGCGATCCCCCAACAGGGATTGCTTCGCACAACCACACAAATCCAGCGCAGGTGCTCGCAATGACGTTCATAATTTTGAGTAAGGCCAGTGAACAAATATTGTTGAATTTTAAATTTTAAATGGTCTTTTCAACTGATCCCGTTTTGCGAATTCAAGAGGCCACTATTTTTCAAGGCCAGCATTCGGTATTGGACAATATCAGTTTTGAAATTGAGAAAGGAGAATTTGTTTTTATCATCGGCCGAACAGGCTCCGGTAAATCATCTCTCCTTAAAACATTGTATGCCGATTTGCAGTTGCGCCTTGGCGATATCGATGTGGCGGGCTTCAACATTCGCGGCATCAAAAATAAAGAAGTGCCTTTGCTGCGAAGAAAAATCGGCATTATCTTTCAGGATTTCCAACTGCTGCCCGACCGTACGGTAACCGAAAATCTCACTTTTGTAATGAAGGCTACGGGCTGGAAGGACAATGCCAAAATGAAAAACCGACAAGCCGAAGTATTGATGCAAGTGGGCCTGGGCTCGGTAGAAAGGAAAATGCCCCATCAGCTTTCGGGTGGCGAACAGCAGCGGGTAGTGATTGCGCGTGCGTTGATCAACGAGCCTTTGCTTTTGATAGCCGATGAACCTACCGGAAACCTCGATCCCGAAGTATCGCTGGGCATCCTCAAGGTTTTCCAGCAGATCAACAAAAGCGGCACCGCTATTTTAATGGCCACTCACAGTTATGGCCTCATCAAAAAATTTCCCGCCCGTGTACTGAAATGTGAGGAAGGTAAATTGCTGGACTCCAAGAAAGAAAACTTCGAATGGAGCGCGGAGTTTTAAGTTAAAGCCATCTCAAAAATTAAAAACAACGTCTTTGCGAGGGCGAGGTCATCAAAAATGGACTTAAGGAAACGACATTGATTCTCAACTATTAATAGCTAACTATTAACCGTATTTTTTTTGTTGCCCTGCATCAATGGCTTATCCAATTTATTTAATTGCTGATTGATCAAATCGATCCGCACGAGCAAATTCAGCACCAAGGCATCGCGCACATCTTGCGTGGGTTTTATTTTCAACTCATCTTTCAAAACCAAATACATGGCTTCCAATTTTTTAAGATTCTGGGTGACCTCATCTTCGGTGAGCCCTGTGGAAGATTGATAGTGGTGAACAAGATCCAATTTTTCGTTGATCTGGCCACTATAATAAGTCTCCAAGTCATTGAACCCTTGTAGTTCGGCAATCTCCTGTTTGTTTGGCCTTGAATAATTCGTGGCCGTGAATAGGTAGGCTGACAATCCAAAAAAAACTGCCGCGGCCACACGCCAGAAGGAAACCGAATTCCAAAAAACTTGCTGGGGTACTTTTGACAAAGCCTTCTCAATTTTTTGCCAAGCGGCCTCCGGTGGCATTTGTGCATCAAATGCGTCCCGATTTTGATCAATGAATTCTTTAGTGCTCATCGTATGCCTCCTTCCAATAGTTTTTTTAGTTTTTTTTTCGATCGGTTAAACTGCGACTTTGACGTTGACTCTGTAATGCCGAGTATCTCTCCAATTTCTGAATGATCGTATCCTTCCAGCAAATACAATGACAACACAACGCGGTAGCCGTCCGGTAATTGCTCAATTGCCTTCCTTACTTTTTCCACTGTAAAAGGAAAGTGCTCCAATTCATCAACCGTTTCTTCTTCCGTTACATCAAACCCTGTCGTTTCGGGTATTCGATCAAACTTTTTTTGCCTCACCAAGTTGATGGCTTTGTTCACCACAATTCTTTTTAGCCAAGCACCGAATGCGGCATCACCCCGATAGGTGCTCAAACTATTAAAGGCACTGATGAAAGCTTCCTGCAAAACATCTTTGGCTTCATCCGGGTTGTTCACAATGCGGTACCCCACGTTGTACATCGCCCTGCTGTAAAGTTTATACAGTTGATAATACGCCTGCCGGTCGCCCTTACGGCAACGCATGATCAATGCATTGGTAGTATGATGGGCCGGTTGCTCCAAACACTATTTTTCCGACTTAATGACAATGAACTTTCCGGAAGGTTGCATCTTATTTTACTTTGGCCATGTTTTCCTTTGCGGGAGGAAAATCGGGAGCCAGGGCCAATACCTGATCATAAAATTTCTTGGCCGTTACTTTGTCGCCCTGCTCCTGGGCCAACATGCCCTTCAGGTTAAGGATGGCTACCTTCATAATATATTCCTTGGGTTTGTTATCAGCTATGTTAAAATTCACTTTTAGCGTTTCTACTTCCTTGAGGGCCAGCAGAATATCGGCTGAGGTATTGCTTTCCTTATACCTCTTCAATCGCAATTGAATGAATGCCATCTTGTACAAAACCGTGGGGCTATTCTGAAGCAAATACAAACTCTCGTAGTATTGCAATGAACGGTCCAGCACACCAAGGTTTTCATAGCCCACGGCTGCAATTTCCAGTGCGGCCATGTTTTTCGGGTTGCGCTTCAGTAATTCTTGCGATACCAATACGGCAGAAGGATATTTTTGATTTTGATAATAGTAAACGGCCAGGTCGTAGATGATCGAGTCGTTGCCTTGATTTTCAATAATCAAATCGTACAAGGCATCCTTGGCAGCTTCCGGGTCGTTCCATTGGAGCGCCAAGGAATATTTTAGCGCATAGTGCTGCGTGAATGGGTTCGTTCTCGGTACCGTATCCCTGCTGCTTACCGAATCTTTTTTTGTTGGCTTGGGTGGTGCTGGGGTTTCTTGTTTGGCGGGTTCGGTCTTTTCATTTTTCTTTTTCTTTTGTGCCCAACCCGTCAACGTCAGCGAAATTAGAATCAATGCAAATACAGTTTTTCTCATACAATTTATAGGTTTACGTTTTGTTTAATCAATCCTTTTTCTTTGGCGATTCTTAGCAAAAGTTCGAGTGCCTCCTCGCGCGAATTTTTTATTTCACCTTCGATAATGGCCTCCTTAATTTGTTCTTTTATATCGCCAATGAGGCGACTCCCCGGTAAGTTAAACAGCGTCATAATTTCATCGCCTGTGATGGGGGATTGAAAATTCCTGACTTTGTCCTGTTCTTCCAGCTCAATCATTTTTTTTTGCACCCGCTCGAAGTTGCCGAGATATTTAGTGACTTTTTCGGCATTCTTAGAAGTAATATCGGCACGGCACAAAGTCATCAGCGCGTCCACGTCATCGCCCGCTTCGAACAGCAGCCTGCGCACGGCCGAGTCAGTGACTTCCTTTACTAAGGCAATCGGCCTAAGGTGCAGCCTCACAAGCTTCTTCACAAAATCCATCTTCTCGTTCATCGGCAATTTCATTCTCCTGAAAATGCCTGGCGTCATTCGGGCACCCTTGTCTTCATGGCCGTGAAAAGTCCAACCCACTTTAGGATCGAAGCGTTTTGTTACCGGTTTTGCAATATCATGAAGGATGGCCGCCCATCGTAGCCAAAGATCGTTCGACACTTTCGAAACATTATCAAGCACTTGCAACGTATGATAAAAATTGTCCTTGTGCGCTTTATTGTCCACATATTCCACCCCATGTAAAGCAACCATTTCGGGAAAGAATTCTTTCAGCAGGCCGCTTTGAAAAAGAAGTTTAAAGCCATAGGAAGGCACGGGCGACAAAATGATTTTGTTCAATTCGTCTGTGATGCGCTCCAGGGACACGATTTTCAGCCGCGAAATATTTTTAGTGATCGCCTCGAAAGTGTCCGCTTCAATATCAAAATTCAACTGCGAGGCAAAACGGATGGCGCGAATCATACGCAGGGGGTCATCCGAAAAGGTAATCTCGGGCGTCAAAGGTGTTTTGATTATTTTTTTGGCGAGGTGCGCAACTCCCCCAAATGGATCGATCAATTCACCATAGTTTTTTTTATTCAAACTAATGGCCATGGCGTTGATGGTGAAATCCCTACGCTTCTGATCGTCTTCAAGGGTGCCGTCTTCTACAATAGGCTTGCGCGATTCACTTCGGTACGATTCTTTTCTGGCGCCAACAAACTCCAGGTCGAGGTCTTGGTACTTGACCATGGCCGTACCAAAATTTTTAAACGTGCCCACAGGCGCATTGCTCAATTCTTTCGCCACCGCTTCGGCCAGTTGGATGCCACTCCCCACACAAACGAAGTCGATATCTTTGCACGGCCTTTTCAACAATAAGTCGCGCACGTAGCCGCCCACGGCATAGGTCTCAAAGCCAAGCCTTTCGGCCTCTGTGGCTACCGTTTTAAAAACCTTCGTTTGCTCTAAATCGCCATTAAAATTCATTTGCTGTCACCTGCTAAGTCTATAAACCGACAAAGGTAATGAGATTTGTTTGCTGCCATAGTTTCAATACGATCCGCCAATAGGAAAAGATTTTTTTGCATTCCCCGATAGCAAAGTTATCTTTGCGCCCTGTTCAACTGGTCCGGTAGTTCAGCTGGTTAGAATGCCTGCCTGTCACGCAGGAGGTCGCGGGTTCGAGTCCCGTCCGGACCGCTTAAAAAGCCCAATTATGTAATATAATCGGGCTTTTTTGTTTGTTAAGGTTATGGTCAAGGTTTATTGACAACCTCAATCTTATTGGTACCTATCTAATTTTTCGATTTTTTAATCGCGGATGAGTGTCATTGCCACATTTACAATTTAAAGGAAAGAATGTGCTGGATTACTTCGATAGTTTCTTGATTGGAATAACAGCTACTCTGATAATCGGCTCGTTCGGATTTTTCAATCAGATTGTCGTGACATGCACGAAAAGAATCCTATCATTTCTTCGATTTCACCTATACGGCATAGCATATTTTGGTTTGTATTCAAAATTTTGAAAAACGCTGAAATTAGGTCAATTTTAATATCCACAATTGGGGTTCAACCCAATCCAGTGAAACCCTAATTCTTAAATGACGGACATTAAAGACCTTGAAAAGACCCTATGGGCTACTGCGGATAAGCTGCGCAATAACATGGATGCGGCAGAGTACAAGCACGTGGTACTCGGCTTAATCTTCCTAAAATATATCTCCGATGCATTCGATGAGCTTTACCAAAAGCTAAAGGCTGATAAACACTCCGATGCCGAGGACAAAGATGAGTATCTGGCGGAGAACGTATTCTATGTGCCACCATCCGCCCGGTGGACTTTTCTTCAACATCAACGGGCTAAACTTCCAACCATCGGCAAGGATATAGACGATGCGATGGATTCTATCGAAAAAGATAATTCAAGCCTGAAAGGTGTATTGCCGAAAGACTATGCCCGACCAG
>JAYVMP010000219.1:0-49566 GCA_043758895.1 Bacteroidota bacterium | reverse complement strand
CGCGCGATGGCGATCCTCACGATTGTTGCCAACCTGCTGTATTCACTGGAGCCGGTGATCATTGACCTGATCGATTACCTCGGTGCACCGATCACATTTATGGTAGGTGGTATTGCCGTGTTTGTTTCCGGGCTTGCACTGAAAAAAAATTCCATCTCTTTGTTTAAGCACAACCAGGGAAGGCCGAAGACGGACATGAAATTAGATACCCAAAAATCTTCCTATGGATTCATCTTTTTTCTGGGATCGGCCTTGGGGCTATCCACCACGGTGCTATTCAATTATTTTCCCGCTATTTTGCAAGCCAACTTAGGTGTGTTTTCTGGCGGCTTGGCCGGCAAGTGGATTTTGGTTTTGATCCTCGTACTTTCTACGCTGATCATTTTGCCCGTTAGCAACTGGGTGAACAAAAAAGGGGTGGAAAAAACGTTTTGGATCAGTGTGGTGGTGAACATGGCGAGTTTGGCCGGTGTGGTGTTGTTTCCTATTCCGGTGTTGGCATTCCTGATGATCTTAATCTTCACCTTTTCGTTCACTTCCTTGTCGGTAAGTTCCCTGCCGTTGGCCATTGCCCGGGCGAATTACTATGAGAAGGTGTATTGCGTAGGGATATTTTTCAGTGGCGTTGCATTCCCGGACGGTATTTTGGAGGCGATTCAGGCGTATTCATAAAATTTTATTGAGGCGTCAAGATAATTCAATCTGTTTTGACGCCTATTTTATTTGATGACAGCTCTAAAAACTATTTCGTTTGACTACCTCAATCCTTCGCGCACCTCCAAAAGCGAAGGATTGAGTTTTTAGAATTGCCCTTAATTATTTGCGGATGAAGGACACAGCAAAGGTTAAGTCAACGGACGACTACTTATTATAACTCAATGTCGTTAAGTTAAGCACCAATGACCTCCTCTCTTCGGGAGAGGAACGAGGTGAGGTGATAAGAAAGGGCTTAACTTAACGACATTATATTAAAACTTTTTTTTAAAATTGTATTAAAACTTTTTATCTAAAAAGTTAATAAGGGATTAGCGCCACCGATGCGCTGATCAAAAATAAAGACAAAAGGTAATTTAAATGTTTGCTTGGTTGTTTCCTTAAGGAAGAGCTTTACTAACAACCATTAGTTATCCGAATATTTTTTTAATCTGATCAGAAAAAAAAGAATAATCGTTTGCGGTAACGATTATTTATTCAATTTCATTTGGATGTATTTTTATAGTGTTCTACTTTTAGAAAAGATTTCAGAACCAAATTGATTTTTTTCTAAACCCTAAACACAAGTTTATTAAGATGAAAAAACTTTACCAGAAAATAAGTATAGTCATGATGGCTCTACTTATGTTCGCTTCAGCTAACCTCTTGGCGCAGGCGGTTAATGTGAGCGGAAAAGTGACAGACGAAACCGGCAACCCAGTTCCTGGAGCCAGTATTTTAGAAAAGGGCACTACCAACGGAACGGTGACCGATGCACAAGGGCAGTTTGCTCTTCAGGTTTCCAATGCAAACGCCACTCTTACGGCTTCCTTTATTGGATATAAGGCTATGGAAATCCCTGTTAATGGAAGGGCGATTATTGATTTCGCTATGCAGCCGGACGTGACTTCCCTCCAAGAAGTGATTGTTACAGGTTACACTTCGGAGCGAAAGGCAGATTTGGTTTCTGCTATTTCCCAAGTTTCAGGTGCCAATACCATTGCAATTCCTCAGTCAGACATTGGACAGGCGTTGCAGGGAAGGATTGCTGGCGTTCAGGTAACTACTTCCGGTCAGCCGGGAACTGCCTCACAAGTGCGGATACGTGGATTTGGTTCTTTTGGTAATAATCAACCACTCTATGTAATCGATGGGGTGCCCACCTTTGATAATAGCAATATCAACCCTTATGATGTTGAATCCCAAACCGTGTTGAAAGATGCAGGTGCTGCATCTATCTATGGAGCACGGGCTGCCTCTGGCGTGATCATCATCACCACCAAACATGGTAAGTATGATGGCACAACCAAAGTAAGCCTTGATATGAACACAGGGGCCACGATGCAAGGCAAGGGTGTAGGTATCCTTAATCCTCAGGATCAGGCGAATAAAGTATATGAAGCCTTGCGCAATACGCCTGGTGCAACAGCCGGTACAGCCAAAAACTCGTATGGCACAGACCTCAATAATCCTGTATTGCCGGATTATATCAATGTGGGTATTCCGGGGGGGGGTGGCAACATAGGAAATGTGATGGCGGGTGATCCAAGGATCGCTACTGCTTTGGCTAATTATAATATTGACCCAACCAAAGGCCAAATCATACAAGTTACCGCTGCTAATAAAGGAGGTACCGACTGGTATAAAGCAATGACCAGGGTTGCCCCCGTAACGCGGTTAAGCTTAGGGGTGTCCGGTGGTAATGATAAGGCTCATTATTATGCCAACTTCACTTATTTTGACCAAACCGGTATCGCGATCAATCAGTATTTGAAGCGGTGGAACCTAAGGTTGAACTCCGAATTTAAGCCGATGAAGAATGTGAGAGTGGGGGAAAACTTACTCCTTTCATTTAAAAACAACCCGACCTTTGGAAATCCACAGGATGAAAATGTGTTGAACCTAGCTTACCGGATGCCCACTATTATCCCTGTACATGATGTGAACGGCAATTGGGCGGGTACGGCAGCACCAGGGTTCAACAACCCAGGTAATCCTGTTGCCAATCTGACCCGGCTTAGTCCTAACTATAATACGCAGAGTACAAACCAAATATTTGGTAACCTATACATAGAGGTGGATCCGATCAAGCACGTAACACTTCGGTCAAGTTTTGGGGGCACAATAGATCAATCACATTATCTTCAATTTGTACAACGTACTTACGAAAATGCAGAAAATACTTCTTCGAATGTGTTAAACGAGGGTATGGGCTATAGATTGAACTACACTTGGACAAATACTATCCGGTATGAAAATAAGTTTGGCAATAGTTCTCTTAAAGTACTTGGAGGCTATGAAGCTATAAAAAATAATATGGGGAGAGCTATCACAGGCACCGGTTTGAATCCCTTTAGCACAGATCCAAACTTTATAAGTCTTACAAACACAAACTCTATCGGCAGACGACTTGATAGTTATCCTTCTCAGCCTTATACTTTTGCCTCTCTGTTTGGAAGGGTGGATTATAATTTGAGTGAAAAATACTACCTCAGTGCCACCTTGAGGAGAGATGGATCTTCTGTTTTTGGGCCTGCGAACCGATACGGGGTGTTTCCGGCTTTATCAGGTGCGTGGAGGATTTCGTCCGAAAGCTTTATGTCAGGAGTTTCCTGGGTTACGGATTTAAAATTAAGGGGTGGTTACGGAATTATGGGAAATACCAACAGCCTTCTTTCGACTAACCCTGTCAATCAGTACACCCTTTTTCAAGTAGGACCATCGAATGGGTACGACATTAATGGCACGAACAATTCCGTTACGTCCGGGTTTAGGCCGCAGCAAGTTGGAAATATTGCCGGCAAATGGGAGCAAAACAGGACGGCTAACATCGGCTTGGACGGTACATTTATGAATGGATCATTGGATGTAATCCTTGAGGTTTGGCAGAAAAATACAGTCGATCTGTTGTTCAACCCGAACTTCCTTGCTACGGGTGGTGTTTTTCCTCAAAACCCTTTTGTGAACGTAGGTACAATGGTGAATAAAGGCATTGACCTGCAAATCATTAAGAAAGTAAAAATCAACAACGAATGGGGGATGACTTTTGATGGGAATATTTCACCTCTTAAAAATGAGATTACAAAGATTGCTCCCGGCCAAACTTATTTTGAACCAAGCGGAGGTAATTTCAGAAACCTTCAATTGATACGCAATGCAGTTGGTCAGTCCGTCTCCTCGTTCTATGGCTATCAGGTGGCAGGCTATTTCAAAGATGCCAACGATGTTGCTAACTCAGCCAAACAGGACGGAGCAGGTCCTGGCCGCTTTAAGTATGTAAACCGTTCAGGTACCGGTACTATTAACCCTAACGATAGGTACTTCATGGGCAGCCCGATTCCTAAATTCACTTATGGACTTAATCTTAACGTGAAATATAAAAACTGGTCGCTCGATGCCTTTTTGTATGGTTCTTATGGAAGCAAGATCATGAACTTCTCGAAATGGTACACCAACTTTTATCAATCCTTCTCGGGCGCTGGGTTAAGCAAGAATATGCTGCAATCCTGGACTCCGGCCTTGGGTAACAATGCTAAGACCCCTATCGCTGAAGCAGCCTCCAATTTTAGCACTAACTCTACCCCCAACTCCTGGTACATGGAGAGTGGCTCGTATGCAAGGTTGAAGAATTTGCAGCTTAACTATTCTCTTCCAAGTGAAATGCTTTCAAAACTTCATTTAAGATCAGTTAAATTATATGTGCAGGCTGTGAATCTGTTTACCATCACCAAATACACCGGGCAAGATCCGGAGATTGTGGGCAATGTGGATGTAACCCGAGGTGTGGATGTTGGAAACTACCCCGCCACCAGGTTCTACGGATTTGGACTTAATGTTGGTTTTTAAATTAAAAATTTATAATTCATAAAAATATGAAAAAGAGACTTTTTAAACCCTTGATATGGATTTTGCCGCTGCTGTGTATGCAGGTGATCTCCTGCAAAGACAGTTACTTAAACCAACCGGCCACAGGTGCATTGGGAACAAGCCAATTGTTGAACCAGGCTGGTGTTGAAAATTTATTGATCGGTGCTTATGCTGCATTGAAAGGAAATAATGCTTGGACAGGCCAGCCCACCAATTGGGTCTATGGTAGCGTAGTGGGAGAGGAGTCTTACAAAGGTTCCAACTCAGGAGATCAGTCGGACATCAACCCGCTCACCACTTTCACCGCCCCGGCCACCAATAGTTATTTGCTGGCCAAATGGGTTGCAGTTTATGATGGCATAAATAGGGCGAATACAGTGATTAAAACGCTGGCCCTTGTTCCTAAGGGTTTGATTTCAGATGCCGATAAAGCTAGGATTACCGGTGAAGCCAGGTTTTTGCGCGGCCACTTTCATTTGGAAGGGTACAAAGTATTTAAAAATATACCTTATGTAGATGAAACCGTTGACTATTCGAAGAATAACTTTAATATCCCCCAAGACCCGAATATCATGGCTAAAATCATTGCGGACTTTGATGCGGCCTATCAAAGTTTGCCTGAAAAAATGCCTAACGTTGGCAGGGCAAACAAGTGGGCGGCCTATGCTTTTGAAGGCAAGTGTTTGCTGTATCAAAAGAATTATGCCCAGGCACTTACGGTATTTACATCAGTAATTACCAGTGGCAAAACTGCTGGCGGTGTCCCTTATGGTTTGTTGCCAAGTTTTCGGTCTTTGTTTGATGCAGTCAATGACAACAGCAAAGAATCCGTTTTTGCTATTCAGGCTTCTGTGAATGATGGGTCAGGCGCAGCAAATGCCAATGCTGACTTAGTACTTAACTACCCTTATGGTGGAAATTCAGTCGTGACTTGCTGCGGATTTAATCAACCTTCCATGGATTTGTCAAATTCATTCCGGGTGGATGCCAATGGATTCCCTTTGCTGGATGGTTCTTTTAACGTAGGTGCAAATCAGTTATCTGACATAAACTGGCAATCTGGTGTATTTAAAGTTTATAACGCTAGCCAAAGGGATACGGGGCCACTAGACCCGCGTTGTGATTGGACTATTGGCCGCACGGGAGTACCATTTTTGGATTGGGGTACTTACACGGGTATAGCTTGGACGCGTTCTAATTCAGATGGAGGGCCTTATACCCCCAAGAAATACGATGCCCTTTCTACGGAAGTGGGAACATTTACGGATGCAAGCTCGTGGACACCAGGGTACAATGCGGTAAACCAATATTTGATGCGCTATGCAGATGTATTGTTGATGGCTGCCGAGTGCGAGGTTGAAGCAGGAAGCCTTACCAACGCACAAAGTTATGTGAATATGGTTCGGTCAAGGGTTATAGATCCTACTACGTGGGTAAAAATATCGACTACTTCTGGCAAATCAGATTGGGCGGCTTTTTTAGATCCTACTATTGGATCCAATCCTGCCGGGGCTTATAAAGTGGGCCTTTATGGAACTGGTACCGATGTCACTTTCTCGTCTCAGGCCACCGCACGAAGAGCTGTGCACATGGAGCGTAAGCTTGAGTTAGCGCTCGAAGGCCATCGCTTCTTTGACTTGGTGCGCTGGGGTGAAACCACAACGAACAATACTAATGGTAATCCGGATAACCTTCAAGCTGCCTATATGTACAACTTGACCTTGGCAGGCGGGGCAATCTTAGGAACTTCCTTTAAATTTGCTCCAGGCAAGAGTGAGGTATTCCCGATCCCCCAAAACCAAATCGATTTATCGCAAGGTGTGTTAAAGCAAAACCCGAACTATTAAAACACACACTTTATTACTATTTAGCACGAGGCCAATGTAAATTGGCCTCGTCTTTTTAATCGACCTTTCATGCGAAAAAGCTTTCCCCTCCTTGTCCTGCTTGCGGTGGTATTGGCCTGGTCATGCAGCCAAAAACCAAAAACCTTATTTCGGCTGGTGCCAAACGATGAATCGGGTATTTCATTTGCGAATACCATCGAAGAAACCGACAGTTTTAATATCCTCACTTACGAATACATCTACAACGGGGGCGGTGTGGGTATCGGTGACTTTAACAACGATGGGCTTCAGGATTTGTTTTTTTGCGGAAACATGGTTTCAAACCGGTTGTATTTGAATCAGGGCAACATGAAATTTAAAGACATTACCGAAAAGGCCAATGTCAATGTATCGGGCAAATGGAATTCGGGTGTCTCCGTGGTGGACATCAACAATGATGGCTGGCAGGATATTTATGTTACGGCCACGCTGAGAAAGGATTCGGCATCAAGAAGGAATATGCTCTTTATCAATAAAGGGTTAGATGCTTCGGGCAATCCTGTTTTTGAAGAACAAGCATCCAACTATGGAATCGACTATGGCGGCTATAGCGTGATGAGCGCCTTTCTGGATTATGACCGGGATGGCGATTTGGACTTATACATTCTCACCAACGTGAAGATCAATAATATGCCTACTACCTACCGCGAAAAAATCATGGATGGATCTTCGCCCAACAACGATAAGCTTTTTAAAAACAATGGCAATGGAACGTTCTCGGATGTAACGCTGAGCGCAGGCATCAAAGAAGAAGGCTTTGGCCTTGGCCTTGCTGTCTCTGACTTTAATAAAGACGGCTGGCCGGATATTTATATTTCCAACGATTACCTCTCCAACGATATCCTCTATCTCAATAACGGGGATGGTACTTTCAGCAACCAAACAAAAAAATTTGTTCCCCATCAAAGCCAGTTTTCGATGGGCAACGATGCAGCTGATTTCAACAATGATGCGTTGACCGATATTATTACCCTGGACATGCTTCCGGAAAATAATTTTAGAAAGAAAACAACCATCAACAACAAGAGCTATCAAACGTATGTCAATAATGAAAAATTTAATTATCAATACCAGTATGTGCGCAACATGGTTCAACTGAATAACGGGTTGGAAAAAAAAATAAAATTCAGCGACATCGGTCAACTCGCAGGCGTTTATCAGACGGAGTGGAGTTGGTCTCCCTTGCTTGCTGATTTTGATAATGACGGGTGGAAAGATCTATTGATAACCAATGGTTTTCCTAAAGATGTAACGGATAAGGATTTTGCCAATTACAGGAACGATGTGGGCAATATTGCGTCAACACGCATGCTATTGGATTCGATCCCCATCGTCAAAATCCCGCACTATGCTTTTAAAAATAATGCTGACCTCACGTTTTCGGATGTAAGTGAAAAGTGGGGCTTGAATGTGGCCTCTTTTTCCAATGCCGCGGTATTCGCTGATTTGGATAATGATGGCGATCTGGATTATGTGGTGAGCAATATCAATGATCCGGTTTTTTTATTTGAAAACCGGTTGAACAAGGCAGGAAATAAGGTGGAGAAACATTCCTTCCTGAACGTAAAATTTTTGGGCAATCCCACCAACCGCAACGGTATTGGCGCCCGCGTGACAATGGCAACCAAGGGCAGCCTTCAATATTCAGAGAACAATGTTTACCGGGGATTTCTTTCGTCCGTAGAAAATAATGTTCATTTCGGGCTGGGCACAGCAACGGAAATCGATTCCCTATTGGTACAGTGGCCGGATGGCAAAACCCAGGTGATAAGGAACCAGAAAGCCAATCAATTGCTGGCAGTAGATTATAAAATGGCTGAACAGAAACCCGTTCATTGGGAAGTAAGCAATACGGATCATCCGCTTTTGAAAGAATTAAAAAGCAAAGAATCCGTACGTTATAAACACGAAGAGGCTGACTTGATTGATTTTAATAATCAACGAACCATCCCGCATAAACTTTCGCAAAACGGACCGGGCATTGCTGTGGGCGATGTGGATGCAAACGGATTTGAAGATGTGGTGATAGGCGCCTCAGCCGGGCATCCCACCTTGTTGGTAAAACAAAAAAGTGATGGTTCATTTTATCCAACAACTGCGATTGGCCCTAACGACAAGCCGCAGGAAGATACCGGGTTGCTTTTGTTTGATGCCGATGCTGACGGTGATCTTGATTTATTGGAAGTGAGTGGTGGCGCTGCGTTTAGCAGCACCCCGGAAAGTTATTTGCACCGGCTTTACGTGAACGATGGGAAAGGAGAATATAAATTTAGCAGCGGGTCGCTGCCCAAAATAGAAACCAATGGTTCTTGCGCCCGTGCAGCGGATTTTGATGGCGATGGCGATTTGGATCTTTTTATTGGAGGCAGGGTTTCAAAATCCGGGTACCCGTTGCCGGGGCAGAGCATGATTTTGAAAAATAACCACGGGATATTTGAGGATGTTACAGAATCCATCGCCAAAGACTTGGGCAATGTGGGCATGGTAACTGATGCCCTGTGGACGGATTTTGACAATGACGGCAAAGTCGATTTGATGGTGGTGGGCGAATTCATGGCCATCACCTGTTATAAAAATGATGGACGTGGTTTTCAGCAGGTTGATAAAACGGGAATAGAAAATGAAAAAGGATGGTGGAACAGTATTGTCGGTGGTGACTTCGATGCCGATGGGGATACCGATTATATAGTGGGCAACCTCGGGTTAAACAATAGCTATCAGGTTAGTGAAGCTTATCCGTTAACTGTTTTCGCCAAAGATTTTGATGGCAATGGCAGCCTTGATCCGATCGTTGCCTGCTACATGAAAACTTCTATGCAAGACCATGAAAAGAAACTTTTTCCGGTACATTTTTGGGATGAGATCAACACACAAAGCCCTGTGTTCAGAAGAAAGTTCAAAAGATTTAGGGACTACGGGCAAGCAACCATGGATAAACTTCTTACAGAAAATGAAAGAAAAGATGCGAAAGTGCTTGAGGCCAACAATTTAAAAACTTCCTACGCAGAAAATCTTGGCGATGGTCAATTTAAGTTACACGCTCTCCCGGCTTTGGCGCAGGTTGCCCCTGTCAATGGGATGGTGGTGAATGATTTCAATGACGATGGGAATCTGGACGTGGCCATGGTGGGCAACAATTTTTCCAACGAGGTTTTTGTGGGGCGTTACGATGCGTTTACCGGATTGATCCTTTTAGGGAATGGCAAAGGTGAATTTAACGTTTTAAAATCTTCCGAAAGTAATTTTTATGTGCCGGGCGATGCAAAAGGCCTTGCCGCCATATTTGTTAATGAGAAACAAACGCTCATGGCCACGCAAAACCGGGATAGCCTCAAGTGTTTTGTGTCAACGATTAATTCGGCCAGTAACTCCTTTACTCCTGGGCCGCTTGATTTTTTTGCGGAATTGGATTTAGGCAATCAACGAAAGCAAAAGATTGAATTTTATTATGGCTCAGGCTATTTGTCCCAATCTTCACGCAGGACTTTCGTTGTGAAAACAGCAACGGGTTTGAAAGTTCATACTTATTCGGGAACAATAAGGGAAGTGGGTTGGGGCAAGCCGGCTAATAAATAAATTCCAATTCAAGACCTGAGCAAACGGTAAATTAAAATTTTTGTATTAGGTGAAGGATTGGAGTGGTTTCCTAAGCCGGTCGGGCGATTTCTTTGCCATTGTCAAAGTAAATCCCTGAGCGTGCCATAAGGCGGCAGTCCTATTTCAATTTATTTTTTAGAACCAGCAGCGAGATGGGATGCTCCTTCCATTGCGAGAAGCCCACGTACCCTTCGGGTTTAAAATCAAGTGCCCCTAATAAAATATCAAGGTCTCCGTCTTTGTCGATGTCGCCTGCATCCATCACGAGCCATCGGCCAGTAGTGCTTTCTGGTGTAGTGAATGGATAAAATAGGCCTTCGCGGTTTTCAAAATATATAAAACCCTGTTCAGGATTATTTTTGAAATCGGGGAAGAAAGCGATAGCAGCAATATCAAGGTCGCCATCCTGATCGAAGTCGCGCGCCATGGCCCACGAGGCTCCGTACATCGGATAAAACCAGGATTCTTTGAATTGTTGATGGCCATCGTTCAAAAATATCCTTACGCCATGATAGGGTTTTAAAATCATTGAAAAATCTGAATTGTCGCCATTGGTGTAGAGAATGTCAAAAAATCCATCGTTGTTAAAATCATGGATTTCAAAATAGCTGGAGCCGTAAACGGCTGGAAATCGCAATAGGGTTACGGGGCTAAAATCAAAATTCCCTTTGTTGGTATATAAATTAATGCGTTCATCACCTTGAGTCATCAAGGCGATGATATCTTTTTTGCCATCGCCATTACAGTCCCTCAAAATTATTTTTCTCGCTCCGGGGGAAGGTTCAATACTATGAGAATTGAATTTTCCGTTCCCGAGGTTTTCAAAAAGTTCAAGTTTTCCGGTGTAATTTCCAAATTCGCAGACGATGTAGTCGTCCAGATGGTCTCCGTTCATATCGGCCTTCTCAAAATAGACGGGCCGTTTTAAGCCGCCCAAGATCCTTTTTGTATCTCGCGTTGAGCGTGAAAGTTCAACAAGATTGCCGTTGCTGTTATCATTCGGGTCCATCATGCCCATTTCAAGGCACAATAAATTGTTGCCTTGTAAAAGTGAAGCCGAGGGAGGGCTATCTAGTAAATATTTTTCTTTGATTGAAAAATCACGGTCGATGACCATTAGCGATCGGTCGCGGCCACCAACAAAAATGCTTCCGTTCGAATCAATTTTCAGCATCGAAATAAAGGGTAATGTTTTCGTCAATGCGATGCTGCTGACCTCAAAAATTTTTAAAGGCGAAGGCTCAACTTTCTTTGGCCTGCTTAGTGAATCGGGCGCGAGTGATAGATAGTATTTCGTGATTAGTTTAAAATCTTCCTCACTCACCAGGGGTTGACCCGGTAGGGTAGGTAAGGCAGCCGAAAGGTCATCAAAGTTTTTTTGACTGATCACTGGACTGGGCAGGCCCATGCGAAAGGCCATTTCCGGTAATATGGAGTTTTCCCATACCGTTTTAGTAAGCAGCCCGGGTGAGGTAAATTCATGGCAACTGCCGCAGTACATCTTAGCTAATTGTTCACCTTTTTCCTTATCGCTCTTGCAGCTTACCAAAGACGACAGACTCAGTGCGCACCACAGTAAATTCAAGATGACCTTCATTCAATTTTAATTTTATTAAAGATAGCCGTAAAAGAAATGACAAGGGATAATCTCACAAAATACTTGCGGGTCCTTATTTTTTCACTTGAAATTGATAGGTGGCGAAACCGGATTCTCCCCGATCGTTCAAGCCTTGAGCAACTGCACGGTACACACCTGGTACATCTGAAGAATAGAAGGTGATATGGCTTTTTCCCTGACTGTCGCTGGTCACCTCCGGAGACCAGAAAAGTAAATGTCGTTTGTCGGGGATGCGGCTTTCCTTTTGCAGTTTAGTCTCGTAGCAGGGAGTAAAAAATTCTCTTTTGGGTTGCAGTCCTTCCCAGGAAATGACAGCGGCAAAACCCGGTGTAAAATCCAACAGGTTTCCTTGGTAGGTAATGCAATTGACTAACCCCGGGAACGTAAGATGACCGAGATAATATGGCTTGGCAATGACATCTATCTTCTGGATTTTGCGCGGGTCGTAGGCCATAATTTTGTTGAGGTTAAAAACGGGAACACCATCCAACATAACGAGGGGATTATCTTTGTAAAGAATATTGGTTGCCCGATCAATGGTAAAAAAGTGAAACCGGTCTTTCTTTTTCCTGACCATCACTCCGCTGATGTATTCGCGGAAAACTTCTTCCATAGTTGGGAATCGGGTAAAGTCATCAAGCTGATAAGCTTCGTTGGGCCGTCCGTAAAATGGCAGGCTATCATTGGCGGAGCGGATGGTGTGCAGGTTTTGTTTTTCGAAACCATGTTGAAGCTGCATGGCGAGGTTTCGTTGGGTAAGTTGATTTCTTAAATCGGGGGACAGATAAAAATCAGGGAGAGAAATTTTTTCGGGCACTTCGGCATAGCCCTCATCGAATTCAACCTGAAAGGCACTGTCTGTTTCCGAATTAGTTTGAGCGATCAAGCGGTGTTTGCCAAAAAAATTCATCACCTCATACGTCACCTCTCCGGTTGCATTGCTTTTCGACAAACAAAGTTGAGCGTCTTTACCTATTACTGAAAAATAGGTGTTGATTCCGGGTGTGCGATTTCCATCCCGATTTACTACATGCCCTGTTATCAAGTGGCCACCGTATTCAGGGATAAAATCAATTTTTGGTTTTTTGCCCGACAGAATATCCTCCCATTTTATTCTGCTCCAACCGTGAGTCAAGAGAAGGTTGTCGGTGGCTTCCTGGTCAGCGTTTTTGCTCAGGTAGTATGCTGGAGATTCAATTGTTCCTCTCAACTCAGAAGTAAGCCAGAGATAGTCCGAAATATTCATGGGCTCATCTTGCTCCAACGAATCCATCCGATAAACCGAAACAGACACGGTTGGATTGGCTGGACGAGCGTCTGAGCTTTGGCTGGTGAAATTCAATTCGATTTTTGCTCTTGTAGAATAAGATTCCAAATCAGACGTCACAGCAATTTGCAAATTGTGTTCGGGTATTTTGAAATACATTCTTTCACAGACAGCTTGTAGGTTAGGATCGAATAAAGTAAAATGATTAATGCCTTCCCGAAGCAATTTTTTAGCAATGGTAAAATTAGTTTTGCCATTTACAAGGGGTTGAGCGGCTGCAGCGACTCGCACCTGCCTCGATTGAACAAAAAGATAAAGCCATCGATTTCTTGAAAGCACATTGGGAAAGGTGGCCTGAACTTCGGCCTCAATAAAATCTGCCGAATCTTTTAGATGGAGCACATACCCATATTGATAGGCAATGGGAATCGGCACAAGGATCTTTTTCTTGGCAGAGTCGGTAAACACCATCGAGTAATGCTGTCCTTCTTCGGGTGTAAGTTTGAACCTCCCTAAACCAAACTTTAATGGACGAAGCCGTGCAACGGTGTCGAGCTTGGTATTAAGGATAGCCCCATTGAAATTGATGCCCCTTCCATTTTTTCCAACTGCGCGAAAGGCTACGGTGCTCGGCAACCCGGTTATTAGATTTCCACCTTCGGGAAAAAATTGGATATCGTACAAAGGCTCTTCCTGCCTTAGGGTTGGACTAAGCCGAACAAAGGGATTTACAATCGTGATCGTTTGATGAAAGTAGGAACCGGAAGAAAAATTGCGCATCCAACGGGTGTAGGCAACGATCACATACTTGCCGGAGGGCAGTGATGAGGGAATGAAAAGGTTCCCATTTCCATGACCATTGCTAAGTGAAACCTTGGTTTTGATAACAGCGATTTTGTCTTGGTCGATCACTTCCAAATAAACCACCTTGCTCAAGTCATTAGGCCGGTGAAAAAATCCGTCCACCAAAAAAATATTGAACCAAATGGTTTCACCGGTAAGGAAAAAAGTCTGGTCGGTATGGACAAAAACCTTTTCGGGAAGGTTTTGTGACCAATAGTTGTCGAATTTTTTGACGAGACTATTCAACGAGTCTGGTTGTCCCAGGGCAGCAGTATTCCCTAAAAACAAAAATAAAAGAGCACGGACAAAATGATACATTGTATTCGTTGGCCCCATAGCTTTGTTATTCGTACCAGAAAATGGGTTTAACATTTGTTCCTCCTTTAAAACGACAATCCACACAATCTATTGAAGTAGTGGTGTAGCCTACTGGGCCCACCCCGTAGGAAGACACGAAGGCTTTTCCCCCAGCATAATAAGCAAGTTGCGAAACAGTCAGTGTATCCAGTTGACAATTTTCATATCCCGTGATGACCTTGGCTGGAGGGGGAGGAAGTTGAGATGGTCTTATGAATATTCGCTTTTCTGAAGCTACCGCAGCACTGAAATAACCAAATACGGGTTCGGTGGGATTGCCTGATGAATGTATGTTTCCTGTGACCCGTGTTGGCTGTGGCCCAAAAATGGTGCCCAGGTTTTCCGTAGTTGACTTCAATTGTTGCCAATATTCAAAGGCGTCCTTGGTAAGTGCAAGTTGTTTGACTAAAATGCTATACCCCCTGAAAAATTTGACCGAGTTGATGGGGATAGATGCCAAAGTAAACTGGTGTACTGCATTTTGACTGAGTTGAATGGTGGAGCCAATAAGGATAGATGTAGAAGGCAAAGTTTTCCAACAATAAAAAGTAGTGTCTGTGACGCTGACTACATTTCCATTTTCAAATTTCAGATTTGATGCATAAGCAGCCGTATAAGACCACGTTTCTTCATAGTCCCAAAGATAGTAGGGCATTTGGCCTGTGGTTCCATGGGAGTTTACATAGAGAGTAACATTAGGCACAGTGGATTCTTGTTGATTGAGCATCCATCCTACCGAATCGATGGAAGGCGATGGGTTAATCGGAACATAATCAGATAAGTAGTCTTCGCTGGTGACCTTAACGTGTAGTCGATAAGTCTTTTGTAAATTTAAAGAGAGATTTAAATTAGAATAAACCCCATTTCCCTGTGGAACAAGTGTGAGTGAGTTACCCGCTGCATCTTCAATCGTTACTTTTGCATCGGATACCGTGGGCGGTGTAGTGGTGGAGGCGAGTGATAGACTCCTGGTGAGGGTAATGGTACAGGAGTTGTCTCCGGCATTAAGAAAGCCACTGACCACTAGATAATTGCTTGACCCACTGACTTGAGGTGGGGCATAGGGATCCAGGCACCCGTAGAGCAGGATTCCTATAAGTGGTGCTGTGAGCCTTTTTAAGTTCATGTTAGAATTTAAAATTATAAGTGACAGTGGGTATTGGTTGCCCGAAGATGGAGAGCTTATAGCCGTTGATCACCCCATTTTGGGACTCAAAAAAAACAGAATAGGGATTTTTTCTTCCGGTAAGGTTATACACCCCAACTGTCCATGAACTGTGCGCCAATTTTTTAATCCTGTGGCTTCCTTCGATATTCATGGCAAAATCAATCCTGAAATAATCCGGGATACGATATTGATTTCGTTCGGAATAGTAAACCCGATCGGCTCCGTTTAAATTATACTTGGCAATCGGCAAGGTGATAGGCCTCCCGGTGCTGTAGGTCACGTTCAACGAAGTGCTGAAGCGATGGCTGAATTTGTAGTTTCCAATAAAATTCACGGCATTGGGCTTGTCGTAATTGCTGGGATAATATTGGCCATTGTTTACGGTTTCTGCCGCAAATGGACTTTGTGTGCGCAGCAACGACCGAGAGTACGTGTAACTTATCCACCCATTTATTTTTCCGCTCATTTTTTTAACCAAGAATTCGATTCCATACGCTTTGCCTTGTGCACTTAATATATCGGTTTCAATGTGGTGATTGAGAATGAGAACGGCTCCGCTTTTATAATCCAACGAATTTTGCATGACCTTATAATACCCTTCTACAGAAAATTCAATGGTGTTGTTGCGGAAGTTTTTGTAGTAGCCCAAGGCTACCTGATCCCCAATCTGAGGTTTAATATTGGTGTCACTCAGTTTCCACACGTCAGTTGGGGAAATAGCTGCGGTATTGGTTAACATTTGTAAGTATTGACGCGTTCGGTTATAACTGAATTTTATGGAGGAATTTTCTGAAAGCACATACTTTGCCGAAAACCGGTATTCGGGACCGCCATAATTAACAATCGGTTTTCCTGATTTATAGTTGACCGTATCGGTGATGCTATTCACACTTTTAGGCTGGCCAGATGCGTAATGGTACACCTGCCGCGGGTCGAGGTAGTAGTACGAGGAGTAGCGCAGGCCGGCATAAAAGGATAGCTTAGGTGAAACCTCAAAATGGTCACTGGCATATAATGCACTTTCCAAAGCTTGTTCGTTTTGCAGGATGTTGGGAACGAGAAGTGACTCCTTCCCCGTGGATTTCTCCGCACCGGGTGACAAGTCATAACGAATGGAGCTAACGCCAAAATTCAAGGCATGCTTAGTAGTGGGGAAATAACTGAAATCCGATTTTATTTGAAGCTGTTTGATGGCATAGGTAAGGGTAAAGGCATTCACCGGGTTGGCGTTGCTCGACACAGAATAATCATAACCACTGAATGCCCCGGTAAGCACACCATATAATTTGTTCCCAAAAATATGTTTCCATTTTCCCGTCAAATTTTTATTTCGATAATTATAAAGTGTGTCGCTATTCAGTTTAAAATGATCTTGGCTCAAATATCCCGTGAAGTAAACCGAGTTTTTGGAATTAAACTCATGGTTGAGATTGGCATTCAAATCAAAAAATCCAGCTTGGCTGTTGCTAATGGACTTGTTGGGGATTTGGTGGAGGAGCCAATCTGAGTAGGTGGTACGGGCGGCTATTAGAAAAGATGTTTTTTCGCCACCGATAGGACCTTCCAAGGTGAGCCGGCCCGTGAGCGGCCCCAAACCGCCCGAACCGGTAAATTTTTTCTTGTTGCCATCGCGGCTGTTTACTTCGAGAACGGAAGAAAGCCTTCCACCATACTCAGCGGGAATCCCGCTTTTGTAGAGCTCTACACTTTTGATCACATCAGGGTTAAAGGCCGAAAAGAATCCGAACAGGTGGGTAGGGTTATAAATGGTGGCATCGTTGAAAAGGATCAGGTTTTGATTAGTGGCCCCGCCCCGCACATTTAGTCCGGTGGTGGCTTCACCCACGGTTTGCACACCGGGCAGCGTAAGCACTACTTTAAGAATGTCCACCTCGCCCAAGGCCACAGGAACTTTTTTCATGGTTTTAATATCCAGCCGGTCCAGGCCCATCTGCATGCCCGATATATTCTTATCCCTTTCCGATTCAACTGTAACTTCTTTCAGCGAAGTGACAGCCTCGTCCATTTCTATATCAAGTTGACCATCCGAGTAGATCATTATTTTGCGCTTCGTATTTTTCATGCCAATGCTTTTTACCGTCAATTCGTGCGGGCCTTTTGGGATCGTGATGGCATAATACCCAAAAGGATCGGACACCACGCCAACGGTAGCTTTTTCGGTTACGATGGAAGCTCCTACAACAGGTTCCCCGGAATTGGATGCTTTTATATGCCCCGCAATCGTGGCATTGCCAGGCTCAATTTTCGGTGTACGTTTTCCGATGTCGTATAGTTTATCTTCTTTAAGCGCTGCGGCTATTTCCGCTTTTTCAGCAGTAAGGTAATCCTGCCCGATTTTTTCAGAAAGAACAGGTTCATTGCTGCTGTTACCAAAATATCCAATTGGCAGAGCGGGCTGAATTTCAATGCCTTTGGTGATATAAAGATTATTCTCCGGATCCAAATAATAATGAAAGTCAGTGCCACCGAAAAGTTCATCAAAAAACGCATTTATCGCTTTCCCTGTGACGTGGATGTTAACTTTTAACGTGTCGATTTCTGATGGGTTGAAATAAAACCTCAGATGGGTTTGCGCTTCAAGCAAAGGAACAAGCTCCTTGAAATTTGTATTCACAAAGTCTCCGGTAACCGTTACCGGTAATTTTTGCTGAGCAAGTAGAGCACTAACCAGACTTGAAAAAAAAATAAAGATCAGGGAAGTTCGCTTCACCGCTTTAATCATTCGGCACCCGATTCATAAAACGCCATAATTTTTGCAATGGACTCTGCCCGGTGCCCTCTAAAATTCAGTTGGTTTTTTTTAATGTATTTCTTTAGCATTATCTTTTTATCTTCCAACACATGAAGTACGGAAGACTTTGTTTTGACCGAATGGAATTTGCCGTCCTTGTTGATGTAGATTCTGTTTTGGTCCTCATACCGAACTTGCAGTTCGCGGGAAGCTATCACTTCAATCCTTTTTTTTTGCCACTTGGCATAAAGCTTGGACTGACCGTCATAAACCAGTTCGAAAAAACCGGTATGGATTGGCGAATTGGCATTTGCCGTGAGGAGAACAAATCGGTGTTCTTGAATTACGAAGTATTTTATTTTTTCGGAGATCAGCTCCAGTTTTACCGAATGATCGATAATTATTTTGTCGTTAACCACATCGTAAAGCAGGGGGATATTTTCGTAGTGTACTCCATTGTAAAACAGTTCGCCTTCTACCCACTGATCCGTTTCAAAATAGGGTTGGCCTTCATCGTTTTGGTGAAGGACATACTCTTTATAATAAATTCCATTGTAAAGACCCAGTTCAAGGTGGCGAGATTGGTAGTAAGCATTTTTGCTGTAGGCATGGGCACTGGATAAGATGGCAGAATCCATTTTTGACTGGCTTATCCCAACGAAAGGAAGTGAAACTAACCAGGCAAGCCATTTTACTTTACGCATCGTGAGGCAAATTATTTTTAGGGTTAGGCGGTGAAAAAATTCCTGAAATTGGATAAGTTACAAAGTCGCGTATTCAATCCTCATTTCAAAATGAGCATCCGGTTATTGTGAGGAATGGATTATTTTGGATTTGTTAGGTTGGGTTATTTAACACACGAAAGAGAAGCAAAAAATTAATAGCTGGCAGCATGCTTCACCTTTACCGTCACTCCTTCGGTCCCCACCACCTCAATCGCCTCACCCTTTTGAATATAGTCGCCCCGGGTAAAGGCATCATAAACTTGGTCGCCAATCAACACCTTGCCACTCGGGCGAAGTACAGTGTGGGCAATGCCAGTTTTGCCAATCAGTTCTTTTGAAGTAGAGTTTACCGAGTATCCGTGCGAACTTTGCTGCGTATCGGTCAGCGCAATCCGTTTGAACGCTTTGGTCTGCGTGAGTTTGGCTCCGCCAAAAAACAAAAGCAATGCCCCGCCTACCAGCCCGCCAATAGCGGAGAAAGTGGCCTTTACAATATCGCCCAATGGCACAAATTCAAAATTGAAGAAGTCATTGTTGAGCATGATAAGAATCAGGGAGACCACGGTAAGCGTGATGCCCAAAACGCCAGCTACGCCAAATCCGGGGATAACAAATATTTCTGCGATCAGTAAAATGATGCCCACCATCAGGGCAATCACTTCCCAATATTCCGCAAGGCCGTTCAAATAGTAGGGAACGAGGTAGAGCACCAGAGCGAGCAGTGAGGCCGCAATGGGGAACACCGCTCCTGGAGTTTGTAGCTCAAAATAAATCCCTCCGATGATGATCAAAATCAGTAGGCCGCTGATGAATGGATTGATGAAAAAGGAAATGATGCGTTCGGCAGCCCCCAATTCAAAATGATCGATCTCATAGTCTTCAATTTTGTTGCGTTTTAAAATTTCTTCTATCGAATTGACTTTTGCTTCGCAGTAATGGTATTTGATCGCTTCGTTGGTAGTAAACGTGATGACTTTGCCCGCTTGCTTGATGCTGTCCACCACCACGCGTTCGTCCACCATGCCCTCGGCAATGCGCGGGTCGCGGTGATTTTCCTCGGCAGTCGAGCGCATGATTGACCGCATATAGGATTGGTATTTGTCGGGCGCAGCCTTGCCATCGCCTTCCACTACGGTAGCAGCTCCAATGCTTGCCCCGGGCGACATGTAAATACTATCACAAGCAATGGAGATGAGCGCTCCGGCCGATGCCGCATCCGAATTGATGAAAACCCAGATCGGTTTTTTGAAATCCATGATCGCGTCCACAATTTCTTTGGCATCGGTGAGCACTCCGCCATACGTGTCCATATCGACAAGTATATAGTCGGCCTTGGTTTTTTCGGCATGCTCGATGGCGAGTTTTACATAACGCAACATACGCGGGTCGATCTCCGCTTTGATATCCATCACCATCACTTTTAATTTAGAAGGCTTTCCTTCCGAAGCCCCGTCAGCTGTCGGGACAGAAGAAGTTTTCTGACCAAAAGCACCAGGATTTGCCAATAACGCAATGCCGAGGATAAAAAGTAGTTTTCGCATCATCACAATCAATCGTATTTTTGTATAAAGATAGCTCAGAATGACAAATTCAAAATTTAAGATTCAAAATCCAAGGTTTGCAATTCAAGCGCTTATGTCTTGCGCATTAGGTCTTGTGTCTTTAATGGCATCAGGTTGTCCAATTGATTCATTGCGTTTAGAGACCATCAACGGTAAGCAATTTATCATTCATCAGGTTGGTCCTAAAGAAACACTGTATGCCATCTCAAGAAGGTACGGTGTGCCTGTTGCGGCATTGATTGAAAATAACCCTAAGGCCGATGCCGGGCTTTCCGTGGGCCAAGAGTTGAAAGTGCCTTATTTCCAAAAAGGAAAAACAGAAAAAGCTAACGGCACACACAAGGTTGCTGCCAAGGAAACGTTATTTTCCATAGCCAAACTTTATGCGGTAAGTATAGACGATCTAAAAAATTGGAACAATTTGAAGGATAATGCAATCGATGTTGGCCAGGAATTATTGGTGCGGAAAAAATCAGTAGCGAAAGAAGGAGAGATCAAAGAACTTACCAAGACATTGCCCATAAAAATGTTGCGCGGTACGCACACCGTCATGGAGAAGGAAACCTTGTTCTCCATTTCGAAAATGTACGGGGCTACCCTTCAGCAATTGAAGTCGTGGAACAACCTCGCGACCGATGAAGTAAAGCCGGGGCAAACCATTTTTGTGTTGCCACCGATGAGCATCCCGGAAAAATCTCAGCCTAACTTGACAACTGCCACGACAGAACCCGTGAAGCCTTCGGGCCCAGAAATAAAAATTTCGGAAAGTGTGGTTGGCGCAGATGAAATCCGCGAGCGAGGCACAGCCGAAATCATCGCGGGTACGGATGGGAACCGGAAATATTTGGCCCAACACAAGACAGCCAAAGTGGGCACCATCATGAAAGTGCGCAACGAAGCCACCAACCGAGAAGTGTTTGTGCGTGTAGTGGCGGCTTTGGGTGCCGATCAACCTGCGGTGATTAAGATTTCCAAATCGGCTTACAATAAATTGGCGGCCACCGAGCCAAAGTTTAATGTAGAGCTTATCTATTATAAATAATTTTGGATGAAGGCACGTATTGTAATCTGGCTTCTGGCGTTGGTCCAAATTGGTAAGGCGCAAAACCTCGTGCCCAATCCGAGTTTTGAACAATACTTTCAATGCCCGGGTTCTTACAATCCACAAGGTTCAGACCGGAATTTTGCACCCGGTTGGTTTTCGCCAACCAAAGGCACACCCGATTTATTTAACCGTTGCAGTTTTGGAAATGCCGGAGTGCCGCACAATTGGGCAGGTGTTGCCCACGCACACAAAGGCTATGGCTATTCCGGTATTTATGCGTGGATGAACAACAATAACTATCGCGAATACCTTCAGGCAAAACTTACCGATTCGCTGGTGGAAGGAAAAAAATATGGTGTGGAGTTTTTCTTTAGGCTTTCAGTCTATTCCAAATATAGCATCGACCGGCTTGGGGTTTTGCTGTCCGACTCTATGCCCGTGGTGCCGCATGACCGGGTATGGAAAGTTGAGCCTTCCTTTACGTATGTGATGGACTCCGTGTACAGCAAAAAAACGGGGTTGTGGAACCGCGCCTATTTTGAATTCATTGCCAAAGGTGGAGAAAAATTTATCAGTATCGGAAATTTTTCAAATGATGCCGAAATCAGAAAATTTCATTTGAGTTTTTCTCAGGCCAATGAACCACTGCTCAACAGCGCAGCTTATTTTTATATCGATGACGTATCGGTGATGCCCCTGGAGAACGCAGTGACGGAGTCAAAAGACTTGGCTACTCGCATAGACATAAAGCCCAACGAAGTTTATATTTTAAAGCATATCTATTTTAATTTCAACAGCTATGAACTGATGCCGTTATCAAACGAAGAACTTAGCCTTTTGCTGGCGATCATGAAAAAAAATCAAAAATGGAAAGTCGAACTGAGCGGGCACACGGATGACAAGGGCGACAACTTGTACAATTACAACCTGTCGCTCAATCGGGCAAAGAGCGTTGGTCGATACCTGGTTCAAAATGGTATAATGACTGCCCGAATTAAGGTGGTTGGCTTTGGCAAACGCAAACCCCTGATGCCGGCCAAAACTGAAGAAGCGCGAGCTGTAAACCGCAGGGTGGAAGTAAAATTTTTGGAATGATAGGCTCTGTTTTAAGCATTCGGCCTTCAAAAATCAGTAGTCAATGTTCAATGTCATTTCCTTAAGCTCCGCTGGTATCCTCTCTTTTGGAGGAAACTATAAACGGGTTTAAAAAGAACTATATGAACTATAGAGATGAAGGAAATTCAATCGGAACAGTCACCCCCTCGCCTGTGGAGAGGGGGCTGGGGGTGAGGTTTAAAATCGAGTTCATTGGTAGAGGAGGCGAGGTGATCAAAAATGGCTTAAGGAAACGACATTGATTCAATGTTCGGCATTCGAAATTCAACGTGGCAAAAGGCAAACCAAAATATTTTGACGACCTCAAAATCTTCCTCGATGAAAAAGCAGATCAATTCAACAGGCCCGAATTTATTGAACTCGATCCGGTTTCTATCCCCCACCAATTCAAAAAAAAGCAGGACATTGAAATTGCAGGTTTGATGGCAGCCGTGATGGCCTGGGGGCAACGGGTAACCATCATCAACAAAGCAAAAGATTTTTTGAGAAGGATGGACGATGCCCCGCACGATTTTTTGTTGAGCCATAGGTCCAATGACCTAAAGCATTTTAAAAACTTCAAGCACCGCACGTTCAACGAAACGGATGCCCTGTACTTTATTGAATTTTTAAGTCAGTATTATAAAAGGAATGAATCCCTCGAAACCGCCTTTGGTATTCTACCTTCCGATGAACATGTAGGCAATGGCCTTGAAAATTTTCACCGGTTGTTTTTTAGCCAGGAAGATTTTCCGCAGCGGACTAAAAAACATATTTCCACGCCCGAACGGAAATCTGCCTGCAAGCGGATCAATATGTATTTGCGATGGATGGTACGGGCAGATAAGAAAGGAGTGGACTTTGGAATCTGGAAGACTATTTCCCCATCGCAGTTGATTTGCCCGTGTGATCTTCACGTGGAGCGAGTGGCGCGAAAATTGAAATTGATTAACCGAAAGCAAATGGATTGGCAAACCGCGATAGAATTGACAACGAATCTGAAAAAGCTCGATCCGCACGATCCGGTAAAGTATGATTTCGCACTTTTCGGACTTGGAGTAGTTGAGAAATTTTAGATTTCCCCGGAAAAAAGTGACAAACGGAATACCATTCTTCCCAAAATAGTTTTACTTTTCCAAACCGAATTGAAAACCAAATTTTATGAATTTGAATACCGAATCAGAAAAGAAAAATACGTACGATGCGATCGTGGTGGGCACAGGCATTACCGGTGGTTGGGCTGCAAAAGAACTGTCCGAGAAAGGTCTTAAAACATTGGTGCTGGAGCGTGGCCGTAATGTGAAGCATCCCGATTACCCCACGGCCACATTGGATCCGTGGCAACTGCCGAATGGCGATAAGCCCACACAAGAGGATTTGAAAAAACAAAGTGTTCAAGCACGGACAGGGTACACCATAAGGCCAAGCTCACAGCACTGGTTTGTGAATGACTTGGAAAACCCCTACACCGAAACCAAGCGGATGGACTGGATGCGCGGGTATCACGTGGGCGGCCGCTCAATCACATGGGGCCGTCAAAGCTATCGCTGGAGCGATTTTGATTTCGAGGCAAACGCAAAAGATGGTATTGCCGTGGATTGGCCTGTGCGCTATAAAGAAATCGAGCCTTGGTATGATTATGTTGAAAAATATATTGGTGTAAGCGGCCAGGTAGAAAACTATCCCTATTTGCCGGATGGAAAATTTCTCCCGCCCATGGATTTGAACTGTGCAGAAATAGAATTAAAGAAATCGATAAAAGACAAATTTGGCCGTTTGCTGACAATCGGGAGAACAGCTCACGCTACGGCTCCGATGCCTCACACACCATGGCGGGGCCAATGCCAGTTCAGGAACTTATGCATTCGCGGTTGTCCTTTTGGTGGCTATTTCAGCAGCAATGCATGTACCCTGCCGGCTGCGGAAAAAACCAATAACATGACGCTCCGACCCAACTCTGTTGTCTATGAACTTATCTATGACGAGCAAAAAGCAAAGGCCACGGGTGTGAAAGTTTTGGATTCTGAAACAGGTGAGCAAATGGAGTTTTATGCCAACGTGATTTTTCTTTGCGCCTCTGCTTTTGGCAGCACCTTTATCATGCTCAACTCGATCTCAAAAAGATTTCCCAATGGATTTGGAAATGACAGTGGCGAACTGGGCTGCAATATCATGGATCACCATCTTGGTGTTGGTGCCAGCGGCCAAATGGAAGGTATGGAAGACCAATATTATTCAGGCCGCAGGGCAAACGGTTTTTACATCCCCCGCTACCGTAATGTTGACAAAGACAAACGCGATTACATTCGGGGCTTTGGCTATCAGGGCGGAGGTGGAAGACAAGGTTGGAGCAATGCCGTGGCCGAATTGGCATTGGGCGCGGATTTGAAAAAATTCGCATCGGAACCTGGCAAATGGACGATTGGCATGGGAGGCTTTGGCGAGTTCTTACCCGTGCATAATAACCGTATGACCATTAACAGAGAAAAAAAAGACAAACACGGGTTGCCTACGATTACCTTTGATGCAGAGTTTAAAGAGAACGAAATGAAGATGCGCAAAGATATGGCAGCCGATGCAGCAGAGATGTTGGAAGCGGCCGGTGCAAAAAACGTGAATACCTTTGACCGCGTTGGCGCTCCGGGTCTCGGTATCCACGAAATGGGTACTGCGCGTATGGGCAAAGACCCAAAAACTTCTGTATTGAACAGAAACAATCAGGTACATGCCTGCAAGAATGTGTTTGTAACAGATGGTGCTTTTATGGCTTCTTCTTCTTGTGTGAACCCGTCATTAACGTATATGGCATTTACTGCACGGGCTGTTGACTTTGCGGTTAACGAATTGAAAAAACAGAACTTGTGATTTTGATTCTAAATTCAAAATTCCAAATTAAAAATTGAAAAACTTTGAATCTTGAATCTTGAATTTTGAAACTCATCTTATGAAATGCCCATCAGCAAAGCAGACCCAAAGGAATGATAATGGCCTTGGGCATTCCATGTGACCATAAAAAATAAATTAGCACATGAAAACACTAATTGACAGAAGAGAAGCATTGCGGAAAACGGCCATGCTCATGGGTGCAGCCGTTTCAGCTTCAACCATGGCGGCCTTTTTGCAGGGCTGCAAGACAACCCCCGAACTGAATTACAAGCCGGTTTTCTTCAACCAAGATCAGGCGCTCCTCGTCAGCGAAGCAGCAGAAATTATCCTGCCGAAAACTGACACACCGGGCGCAAAAGAGGTGGGGGTGCCCAACTTTATCGACTCCCTTCTCAAGGACTGCTACAAGGAAGAAGACCAAAAGAAGTTTTTGGATGGATTAAATGAATTCGATCAAAATGCGATCAAAGCCTTTGGCAACCGGTTCATTGAAGGCAGCCCCGAAGAAAGGCATGATTACCTGAAAAAAGTTCACGATGAAGCCGTGAAAACGGTGAAGAGTGATCCCGCTGGTCCACGTCCTTTCATTTTGAAATTGAAAGAATTAACCATGCTTGGATATTTCGTCTCTGAACCAGGGGCAACCCAAGTATTGCAATATGTGGCAGTGCCCGGTGCCTACAAAGGGTGTATTCCCCTGAAGGAGGCCGGCAATGGCAGGACCTGGGCGACTTCGTAAAAAGACAGCTATTAAAAGGAAAGGGCCAATTACCTAAGGGGAATTGGCCTTTTTGTTGATATCAATTGGGTTGATTTCACGGCAGAAAAATAAATTGTACTTTGTGCATTGTGTTAATTAAAATGCAACGACCATGAGTCAAGCTGGTAAACCCAAGAGCCTCCCGTCAATCATCGCGGCTTCTTCCGTAGGCACACTCATCGAGTGGTACGACTTTTATATTTTCGGAAGTTTGTCCGTTGTATTATCCCAACAGTTTTTCCCGAAAGGAAATCCCACGGCCGCATTTCTTTCAACACTTGCTTTTTTTGCTGCCGGTTTTGTGGTGCGCCCTTTTGGTGCTTTGGTGTTTGGCCGGTTGGGTGATCGGGTGGGGCGCAAGCATACCTTTTTACTTACGCTGATCTTGATGGGAGGTTCCACCTTTCTCATCGGCTTGGTTCCCGGATATGAAACTATTGGATTATTTGCACCACTCCTTGTGTTGTTGCTCCGGTTCGTGCAGGGCCTTGCGCTGGGCGGTGAATATGGAGGCGCAGCCACTTATGTAGCTGAGCATTCACCAAAAGATCAACGTGGATTTTATACCAGCTTCATTCAAACTACTGCTACCCTTGGGCTTTTTGTTTCTTTGGGCGTGATCCTTTCAGTCCGTCAATCGATGGAAGCCGATGCGTTTAATTCGTATGGTTGGCGCATCCCTTTTTTGGCTTCCGCGGTTTTGGTCGCCATCTCCATTTATATCCGGTTGCGCATGGACGAGTCGCCCCTGTTTTCAAAAATAAAAGCTGAAGGAAAACTTTCTAAGAACCCAATCAAGGAGAGCTTTGGCAAAAAGGAAAACCTGAAGTTAGTATTGATCGCTTTGTTTGGGGCAACTGCGGGTCAAGGTGTGGTTTGGTACACAGGGCAATTTTACGCGCTTTCATTTATTCAGAAGACGTGTAACATCGAGTTTGTTCAATCCAATTACATCATTGCCACCGCCCTGCTCATCGCTACTCCTTTATTTATTTTCTTTGGATGGTGGAGTGATAAGGTAGGAAGGAAATACATCATCATGGCAGGTTTACTATTAGGTGTTGTATGTTACCGCCCGATTTATAAGAAAATGTATGTGCTTGCCGACATGAGCAGGAAAACAGAGATGGAAAGTTTGCGCACCATAGAGCGACACCGTTCCATCAAAGCAACGGGCGATACGGTGGTATCGAGTGCCATGAATAAAGTTTATACGGACAAAACAATTCTCATTGAAACCAAAAAGGTAACTATCTCCAAAGACAAGTCGGTAAAAGAAGAAGCCAAAAAGGAAACGTTGCTTTCGGGCAGACCTTATTGGTGGATGGTGGCGTTGATCGCGATCCAGGTCATTTTTGTAACGATGGTGTACGGACCTATCGCAGCATTTTTAGTGGAGTTGTTCCCGACAAAAATCCGCTACACCTCCATGTCGTTGCCGTATCACATCGGCAACGGAATCTTTGGAGGGCTTACTCCATTGATTGCCACAAGTCTTTACGAGTTTAGTAAAACAGAATTGAATCCATCGGGCGACCCGATTGCCGGGTTGTGGTATCCCATCATTGTGGCTGGGATTTGCTTTGTTGTTGGGATGATTTTTTTGAAAAACAAAAGTAACGGCCATCACGATTAGGCCCCCTTCGCCAAGGCCCGTGTCTTTACGAGCCTTGATTGGAAAGCAATTTTAGAGAATGACAAAAAAATCAACTTGGACCACCATCGGCAAACGGAAGATTGAATTATCCAATCTGGAGAAAGTACTTTTTCCAGAAGATGGAATTGTCAAGGCCGAAGTGATTGAATACTATTTAAAAATTGCGCCTACATTATTAACTCACGTTAAAGGCCGTGCACTCACACTGATTCGTTTTCCCGATGGCGTTGGTGGCGAAATGTTCTACCAAAAAAACCGGCCCGAATGGGCGCCCGATTGGATTGAGTTTGAAGTGCTGGGCAAAGAAAAGAAAGATTACATCATCGCCACCGAGCCAGCATCTCTGGTATGGCTGGCCAATCTAGCGGCTCTTGAATTGCATCAATTGCACAGTCGCAAACCGCTTTACGATTTTCCTGATTATATGGTCTTCGATCTTGACCCACCGGAAGGTTACCCATTTTTAAAAATAACAACGCTTGCTTTTGAGTTGAAAACACACGTGGAAAGTTTTGGCTATACGGCTTTTGTAAAAACAACAGGAGGGAAAGGCGTGCACATCTGTTGTCCGCTCGAACCGAAGGCAGATTTTCATGCCGTGTTTGAAGCAGCGCAATTGATGGCCACACCCTTTGTTGATAAAAATCAAACGACTACTACGCTGCATATTAAAAAAGAAGCTCGCAAAGGAAGAGTGTTGATCGATATCTATCGCATTCGCTCTGGTCAGAGTATTGTGTCGCCATACAGTTTGCGTGGACGAAACGGTGCGCCCGTGTCGATGCCACTGTCGTGGGATGAGCTTTCCAAACTGAAAGACCCGAACGAACATAACATTCGCAATGCAGTAGAAAAAGTATTGCGCGATGGCGATGCGTGGGAAGGAATGGATGCCTATGCGGTGGAGATTCATACGCAAAGAAAAAAAAGTGTGGCTAAAGAGTTGCCTGTTTCAAAAAAGAGAAAGACACCGGCACAATTAGAATCTTACGAAAAGAAACGCGATTTCAAAAAAACTCCAGAGCCCAAACCACAGCCCGACATCAGCGGAGGAAATAATTTTGTGGTGCATCGCCATCATGCTACGAATTTGCATTATGACCTGCGCCTTGAACAAGATGGAGTTTTAAAATCATGGGCGGTGCCACGTGGACTACCGCCACATCCCGGTGTGAAACGGTTAGCCGTGCAAACCGAAGATCATCCGATGCAGTACTTAACCTTCGATGGCAAAATTCCGAAAGGCCAATACGGTGGTGGTGACATGTGGATTTATGCGTTGGGAAAATACCAGGTCACTAAGGACAAGAAGGATGGATTTTATTTTCGGTTGAGCAGCAAGGAAGTGTCAGGTGAATACCGGATTTATAAAATCAAGAGCAAAGAATTTTTGTTGGAACGTGTGGATGAGCCGCAACTAAATTATCTTCACACCGACATCGACCCGATGCTTTCAAGCAGTGCCGACCAGCCGCCTTTCGGTGACGAATACATTTACGAAGTAAAGTGGGACGGCATCCGTGCGCTTATTTATGTTGAAGACGGGCAAGTAAAAATTACTAGTCGCAACAAGAACAACATCACAAAACAATTCCCAGAACTGCTTGACGCAAAATTATTTCGCGCCAACTGTGGCGTGTTCGATGCAGAGATTGTGTGCCTCGACAAAGCCGGCAAGCCCGAATTTAAAAAAGTAATCCACCGACTCCAGACCTCAGGCGATTCCAACATTCAAAAGTTGAGCAAAACGAGTCCCACTTACTGTTACATTTTCGATTGTCTTTACCTCGATGGCCGAAGCCTGGTGAACGAGCCGCTGCTGAAGCGAAGAGAGTGGCTTAAAGATGCCGTCCACACAAATGCGGCCTATCGCATCAGCGATAGTGAAGAAGACGGTCAGTTGTTGCTTGAAGCGGCACGGGCACATTCGCTCGAAGGCATTATGGCCAAGCGCAAAGACAGCAAGTACCTGCCCGGCAAGCGCAGCGATGCATGGGTGAAAATAAAAATCCGTAATACGCGCGAAGTGGTGATCATTGGCTACAATCCCGGCAAGGGCAACCGTGCCAGCACCTTTGGCGGACTGCACATTGCCGAGCGCACGGGCGACAATTTGATTTACCGCGGCAAAGTGGGCAGCGGTTTTGACGATGCCACACTCAAGGAAATTTTTGAAGCCATCAAAAAATTGAAGGAAATAGAAAAAACCATCTCCCAAAAAATACTGGACGACAAAACAAGCAAGTGGGTAGAACCCCAACTGATTGCCGAAGTTACCTACGCCTCACTCACCCCCGACAAAATTTTCCGCGAGCCTGTGTTTGTGAGGATGCGACCGGATTTGGGATGATGATTACTATTTCTGATTTAAGAAATACAAAAAAAATAGTTGGCTTTTTAATTTGGTTGAGTGAATTTAAGCTAAGGGACAGACAAGTTTTCAATCTGACGATAAGGAATAATCCAAAAATTGTTCAAGGACTATTGAGTATTAGTGATTACAATTCTGGGCGAAAGAGGTGGGATGATGGTTCTTTGCAGTCCGGTAACACACGAACCCAACACACTTAGACTTCTGTGCTGCGACTTTCTGTATCGAAGAGAAAACATAATGCCTTTTTTGGTGTTCTTATGCTATGGCTACAATCTTAATTATAGGGGCAGGCTCCGGAATAGGCCTGGCACTTTCAAAGCAGTTACTCAGTGAAGGGCACCAAGTGTACGGCACATTTAATAAAAGTACCGGTGCCGCATCCGAAAATTTCAGTAAGGTGCAACAGTTAAATGTGCTGGATGAAAACCTTGACCTTAGCTTTGCACCCGATGTATTAGATGGTTTAGTTTATTGCCCCGGCAGTGTTATACTAAAACCCTTTGCCCGAATTAAACCAGAAGATTTTAGTGCAGACTTTCAATTGCAAGTGGTGGGCGCAATAAAATCCATCCAGGCAGTATTACCCAAATTAAAAAACGCGGCTCATCCATCCATTGTCTTGTTTTCAACTGTGGCGGTACAAATGGGTTTTAATTTTCACTCCATGGTGTCCACCTCTAAAGGTGCAATTGAAGGATTGACAAGGGCATTGGCCGCAGAATTTGCACCGAAGATTCGAGTGAATTGCATTGCTCCCTCCATTACGGATACTCCACTCGCTGCAGCACTGCTCAGCACAGATGAAAAAAGGGAAGCAAATGCACAACGCCATCCACTTAAAAAGATTGGAAAACCGGAAGATATCGCCAGTCTTGCGGCCTTTTTGCTTTCAGAAAGATCGAGTTGGATTACCGGACAGGTTCTTCATGCGGATGGTGGCATGTCTAGCTTAAAAATTTAGGAAAGCTCCTCAAATGAAGATGAAGAAGAAACAAGGCTTACCTTCTAAAGACTGCCTTGTTTGCCGCAGGCCGTTTTCGTGGCGCAAAAAATGGGAGAAAGTGTGGGATGATGTTAACTATTGCAGCGACAAATGCAGAATGCAAAAAAATGCTAAGTAAGATGAATGCCATCTCATTAATCTTTCCTCACCAGCTTTTTAAAAATAACCCCGCCATCGCCAAAGGACAAAAAATCTTTTTAATAGAAGACGAATTATTCTTTAAACAGTATTCATTTCATAAACACAAATTGATTTTGCATCGGGCCTCTATGCAAAACTATGCGAATCACCTGGCTGCTCAGGCGTTTTTGGTAGAGTATGTAGAGGCAAGAGATGCTTCTCTCAAAACTATTTTCTTTAAGTTGAGCGCAGAAAACATCACTACCATTCATGTAGTCGACCCGGTTGACTATCTGCTAAATAGAAGACTGACTCGCGAGGCAAAAATCCATAATATCAAGTTGGTGATTTATGATTCTCCAAACTTCATTTCAAACGCAGATTACTTGAACAACTATTTTGATCAAAAAAAATACTTTTTAACCGAATTTTATATTGAACAACGAAAGCGACTGAAAATTTTAGTTGAAGACGACAAGCCCATTGGCGGCAAGTGGACATTCGATTCTGAGAATAGAAAAAAGATGCCTGCTTCGGAAAAAATCCCTCCACCTCACACCTATAACCACAAAACCGTGGCTGGTGCTATCAGTTATGTAAACTATAAATTTGAATCTAATATAGGAGCCTCACAAACTTTTAATTTCCCTACAACATACCAAGAAGCAGAAGAAACCTTAAATCGATTTCTCAGCGAACGATTTACAAACTATGGAATCTATCAGGATGCTATTGTAGAAGAAAACTCTTTCCTCTTTCATTCACTATTAACTCCAGCCCTTAACATAGGTTTACTGCACCCTAAAGAAATTATTGACACTACCGTTTTATTTGCCACCAAGAATCATATACCAATCAACTCGTTGGAAGGATTTATTCGCCAGATTATCGGATGGCGGGAATTTGTAAGAGCCGTTTATATTCGGGAGGGCGTAAAAGAAAGAACACGTAACTTCTGGAATCACAAAAGGAAAATTCCAAAGCAATTCTGGAGCGGCACAACCGGAATAGAACCAGTGGATAAGGTTATTCATAAAATAATAAATACAAGCTACTGCAACCATATTGAGCGGTTAATGGTAATCGGCAATTTCATGTTGTTATGTGAATTTGATCCGGATGAAGTTTATAAATGGTTTATGGAGCTATTCATAGATTCGTACGACTGGGTAATGGTTCCCAATGTTTACGGCATGAGCCAGTTTGCCGATGGCGGATTGATGAGCACCAAACTGTACATCTCTGGCTCGAACTACATTTTAAAAATGAGCAACTTCAAAAAAGGCCCATGGTGCGAAATATGGGATGCCTTGTATTGGTGTTTCATCGATCAGCATAAAGAAATGTTTGCCAAAAATCCGAGAATGAGCATGATGGTGCAACAACTTAAAAAAATGGAACCGACACGATTAAAGAATTTGCAGCAAACGAAAATAAACTTCTTAAGTGCATTCGAATGACGATCTTAAAAAAGCCATGTAACCGCGTTGATCAACCTGTGTATAGCATTTGTAGCATAGGATTAAATGGAAAGCAAAATATGAATATTTGTTCATACGCTCTGCCGGTTTCCATGAAACCAAAAGGTTTATGGTTGCTATTTACCCGGGCAATAAGGATGAATTTGAACGGATATTTCCAACTGTAGAACCACAAAATTCTTTTACCTCTTACTGGAAAGCATGTGAAAAAACAATTTTTGGCAAACTCGCGTCCTATCAATAACTTGAGCCGATGGAAGACTTTCTCGCAGCCGCGGCTCAATTTATCAACACCACGGCCAGCCCTATTTTTCTTACGGGCAAGGCGGGTACCGGAAAGACTACCTTTCTGAAAAGCCTTGGTCAACTCACGCACAAGCCGTTCATTGTTGTAGCTCCTACCGGTATTGCCGCGCTCAATGCGGGAGGTGTTACCATCCATTCGCAATTTCTTTTGCCTCCGGTTACATTTTTACCTGATCGATTCCTTCCTGACGACTTTAGCGAAGGCGGAAAGTTCATCAACCAAAATTCATTGGCGCGCAAGCACCCTCTCAATAGCGCGCGCAAGCAAGTGCTTCGCTCTATTGATCTATTGGTAATTGATGAAGTGAGTATGCTGCGTGCCGATCTGCTTGATGCGATTGACTATCGGATGAAAGCAGCGAGAGGAAATTTTAGGCAGAGCTTTGGAGGAGCACAGGTATTGTTTATCGGAGATTTGTACCAGTTGCCGCCCGTGGTTCGCAACGATGAAAAGGAAACACTTTCGCAATATTACCGAAGTGCTTGGTTTTATGAAGCGAAAGCCTTACAAGAAAATTCATTGGTGTACATCGAACTCGATAAAATTTTCCGTCAGCATGATCCGGCATTCATTAACATTCTCAATAATTTAAGGAACAACATTGCCACGCGGGAGGATATAGAAACGTTGAACCAATATTATAAAACCACCGATGAAATCAATGATCTTCACGAGGTGATCACCCTCACCACGCATAATGCCAAAGCTGATGACATCAACCAACGACAGCTTCAAAAACTATCGACCAAGCCTCATATTTTCAAAGCCTATATTGAAGAAGATTTTCCAGAGAATTTATACCCTGTGCCGGCCAAGATTGAACTGAAAGAAGGTGCTCAGATCATGTTTACCCGCAATGACAACGAGGCGAAAATGTACTTCAATGGAAAGCTGGCAACCGTAAGGGAAATTTCAGGAGATGATGTGCATGTAGAAATGGCAGGAACTCATGAACGGTATCAATTGAAACGGGAGCGGTGGGAGAATAAAAAATATACCGTTAACAAAAATACCAACGACCTGGACGATGAAGTGATCGGTGCGTTTGAGCAGTTTCCGATCAAACTGGCTTGGGCCATCACGGTACACAAAAGTCAAGGTCTCACGTTTGACAGAGCCATCATTGATGTGGGGCAAGCGTTTGCCGATGGCCAAGTGTATGTGGCACTATCACGGTTGCGCTCCTTAGATGGGTTGATCTTGCGAACGAGGATCAATCCTTCGGCTATCAGTACCGACCAGCAGGTCGTTGAATTTGTGAAAGCCAATCACCTGCCCGACCAACTTGCCAACGTCATGCAAGAAAGGCAACGCCATTTTATCCGCCATCTTACGGACAAGACGTTTGATTTTTCAGGATTGGTGAAAGACATTCAATATGTGCAAAAAGGCCAAACTGAAACCGAAGGATTTAAGGAGGACACCATGAAGCCTGTGCTTCAGCAAATTGTAGAGTCGTTGGAAGGGGAGCAAATGAATACTGAAAAATTCAGGAGCCAATTGGACAACTTACTTGTTGCCAATGATTACACAAAACTTGTGGAGCGGACGAACAAGGGAAGCAGCTATTATAAACACCTATTATTTCAGAATCTTGAAAAACTGCTGTGGCACCTCGAAGCGATGAAACAATACAAGCGCGTAAAAACCTACATTAACCAATTGTCTGAAATCGACCTGGCAATTAGCAAAAAACTGGAGGAAGTGGACAAGGCTTCACTTTTAATAAGTGCAATATTAAAGGGCAAAGAGAAATTTGATTTTGGCTCGATCAATAGACAACGAGCGGAAGAGCGGGCGAAATTATTAACTGTTGTCCGAAAGGAAACCCCGCCTACTATACCCTCATTTGAAAAACGAAAACCACTAAAAAAGCAGAAGGCAAAAAACAAAGAAAGCCTCAGCACGTACGATACGACATTACAAATGTTGTTGAGCGGCTTGGGTACAGAACAAATTGCCAAAGAGCGAGAACTTACGGTTGGCACCGTTGAAGGCCACCTTGCTAAAGCAGTTGAGGCCGGGCGCATCAGTATTTATAAGTTCATGGACGACCAATCGGTTACGGAAATTGCTGCTGCGATTTCTCAATTTCATGAAGGGTTCTCGTCAAAGGAATTATTTGATAAGCTGAAAGGAAAGTATGGCTATGGCAAGCTAAAGGCAGTGATGGTGCATGTGAAGAAAGTGACGAGTTGAAAGTATAATCAAGGATTTAATGTTCAATATTTAAACTTTACCGAATTGAATTCTATTAACTTTGAGTCAATCCAATTAGCATGACCGATCATTCGCTTTACCTAAAAAACCTTTGGTACCTCGCTTTCCATGGCTCATCCCTGAAACAAGGAAAATTAGTGGGCAAAGAAATGCTGGGCGAAAAAATTGTTTTCGGCCTGGATAAAACGGGAACTCCATTTGCTTTGCGCGATAATTGTGCTCATCGTGGTGTGCCACTTTCGCAAGGATGGTTTAAAAATGATACGATTCAATGTTGCTATCATGGCTGGGAGTTTGGCACCGATGGCGTTTGTAAAAATATTCCGGCATTGCCACCGGGCGGAACGGTCGATATTTCAAAAATTAAAGTATTCCAATATCCCTGTCAAGAAATTAGTGGCACGATTTGGGTTTATATCCCTGATAAGAAATTGCCCAATACGGAACCCAAAATGCCGCCACCGGATTTGGTGCTTCCTCTCGATAAAAAATTTCTACACGTAGAAACGGTGAGATTACCAGCCGACATTGATCATTCGGTAATAGGCTTGATCGATCCTTCGCATGTTACGTTTGTCCATCAGTCGTGGTATTGGCGGTCGGCCAAAAAATTGAAACTGAAAGAAAAGAAATTTGCACCCACACCACTCGGTTTTAAAATGGTTCGTCATGCGCCTTCCAATAATTCAAAAGGGTACGGTATATTAAAAGGAGGAACATCAACAGAAATTACTTTTGAAATCCCCGGCATCCGCACAGAGCATATCAAGGTGGGGACAACGGATGAAATCATTTCCATCACTGTGCTCACACCCATCAACGAACAAGAGACCGAACTCACGCATATATTTTATAGTTCGCTGGCGATCTCGCGCTGGTTGTGGTGGCCACTCAAAAAGCTTGGCCAGCAATTTATCGGACAAGACTTAGGCGTATTTCAAAAATTGGGCGAAGGCCTTAGATCGAAGCCAACACTTATGCTTATTGGTGAACCCGATATGCAAGCGCGATGGTATTATGAAATCAAGCGGTTGTGGTTGCTTTCCCAACAAAACAATCAACCGTTTGTCAATCCGGTAAAGGAGCAAATCCTGCATTGGGTGACTTAGAAAAAAATAAAAGCAAACCTATAAGCCGGGTTCTGTACCCCGACAAGTCGGGGTGCCTATCATTTATCTAGCCCTACAGTTACCTGCAGGATCAAGCGGTCTACCCAATCCCGATAGATTACTCTTGGAACGAGCCGCTCCAAAATCGGGACCTATTTGACCTTTCAACCCGTAAGGCTTGCCATGCTACTGACGTCACCGTCAGCACGGTGGGCTCTTACCCCGCCTTTTCACCTTTCCCCACACCGAACGAATCGGCACGGGTAGTTTATTTTCTGTGGCGCTCTCTGTTCTTGAGCGTTAGCGTCAAGACCTTCCCGTTAGGAAGTACGGTGCCCTATGTTGCCCGGACTTTCCTCCCCGACAAATCGGGGCGATAAGCCAGTTTGCTTTGCCTCAAAGGTAGCTTAATTAAAAAGGAAATATTTCTTATTTTTGGAAAAGCCTAAACCTATGAGAACCGGGATCATTAAATTTCTCCTGCCGTTTTTTTTATTAGCTTTTTCCTGTGCTTCCGCTAAAGAGAAAACCGACTCCGTTAAGGTAGGGGCTTACATCATTAGCATTCATGACATCAACTTTCATCAAAAGGAATACATCGCCCGGTTTTGGCTATGGTTTATTTACGACAACCCTAAATTTAATTTTTCACAACAAATTGATATCACCAATGCCAAGGATATTGAAATTTCTTCCGTAAGTATTGATACCGTAAATGGAAAGTATTGGGCTCAGATGCGGGTGAAATGTACCATGAAGGAAAATTGGCGCGTCAGTGATTTCCCTTTCGACATGCAACACTTGAGCATTGTTATGGAGGATGAAGCGTTAGATATTGACAACTTAGTTTTTGTGGCCGACACAGCCTCCAGCCGGTTTGATAATGTGGATGCGCTAAGTGGTTGGAAGGTTGATAATTTTAAAGTGTACACAGATATTGCCAGGTATAATACTTCTTTTGGTAACCCTGAACCTGGATTCGACAAGCAAGAATTTTCGAAGTTTACGATCTCCATGGATATCGAACGGGAGGCGAAGGGATTGTTCTTAAAAATATTTCTTGGAATGTATTTCGCCTTCCTGATTGCCTTGGTCAGCTTTTTGACGGACACGAATGAACTGGACCCAAGATTTGGTTTGCCTATCGGTGGGTTATTTGCCGCAGTGGGAAATAAATACATAATTGATTCGCTTTTGCCAGAGTCATCCCAATTCAGTTTGGTGGATATTCTTCACAACCTTACCTTTTTGGGTATATTCTGCATCCTTAGCGTTTCTGCGATTGCCTTGAAACTGCACAACGCGGGCAAGATACCAACTGCCCATCGGCTTAATAAAGTTGGCGCAGCAGTTGTCATCATCGGATACATAGCCTCAAATATTTATTATATCATCAACGCGTAATGACCGATGTTGGAGTAATTTTTCTGCGGCATGGCCAAACGCCACGAGGCTGTCTCCGCTACAAGTAATATTTTCGGTTGATTGGAAAGGGTAATTTTCCACAAACAAAAATGCCCCGGCATGTGCCGGGGCATTAACTTCCTAAATATCGAGTCAATAATTAATTGAAATCGTTTCTGCGGAAGCCACCGGAACGAGCAGGGCGCTCTTCACGAGGGCGGGCTTCGTTCACCACTAAGCTCTTTCCTTGGAAATCACGACCATTCAATTCGTTGATGGCGTTGCGGCCAGAGTTGTCATCACCCATTTCTACGAAACCAAAGCCACGGCTACGTTGCGTTACTTTGTCCATGATGATTTTTGCTGAAGTCACCTCGCCATATTGGCCGAATAGTTCCTTCAACTGCTCCTCGGAAGCCTTCCAGGGAATGTTAGCTACATAAATGTTCATTTTGTTTTTTAATTAAGTGATAAATGTTCTTTGCTAAATCAATAGGCCGGAGCTGACAATAAACAGGTTGGATTTGAGTACTACCAGGTGGGATCATATCATTAACAGTGCCAAAGGTAACAATAAATAATATTAAATTCCAAAACCTGTTTTGGTGCGGCCCAATCGCTATTGTAAAAGCGTCATTTGGCGGTCTGGTCAATGGAAACATGTGCCAACCATGCGCTTCGGGTTGGTCACCGGGCTACTTGCCTGTCTGGTCTGCTCTCCCAGTGCTGGCATTGTATAATAAATCCATCCCACTACGAGCCAGCGTATTGGAGATTTGGCAAAGGAAGGCTTTCCGCCACTATCTTGCCGATCCCCCAACCAAGTTAGGTTGCTGTTAAAGAAAAGTTGGGACAGCTCAGGCTTTTAAGCCGCCAAGAGCACCTTTCAACAATTCGTCACTTCCGTGAGCAGGGTGTAGGTACGAACAACTATATTTAAAGGCTAAAACTTTTGTTATGAAAAAATTGCTCCCATTTGTATTGATTTTTCTTCCCATTGCTTCAGCCATTGCCCAATCTTTCAATGCCCGCCCTGGAGGCACGCAAAAACCTCCGCTTCACGGCAAAAACTGGATGGCCATCACCGGCAAACCGCTTGCGGCAACTGCCGGGGCAATCACCTTTCAAAAAGGAGGCAACGCTGTGGACGCAGCATGCTCCATGCTAGCAGCCACTTGCACCATGTGGGATGTGCTGAGTTGGGGTGGCGAAACACAAGCGTTGATCTATAACCCAAAGACTGGAAAAGTGATTGCCATCAATGGGCTTGGGGTGGCACCCACCGGTGCTACGCCCGAATTTTTCAAAGGCAAAGGCTATAATTTTCCTCCTAACTTCGGAGCACTTGCCGCCACCACTCCAGGGACTGTCGGTGGGTTAACCACCATGTTGGCTGAGTATGGAACAATGAGCTTGAAAGAGGTGCTGGCCCCAGCCATGCAGTTAGCCGAAGGTTATCCCATCGAAGCACAGACAGCTAACTCCATCGAGCGGAATAAAGAGATGATAAAAAAATGGCCGTATTCAAAATCAGTTTTCTTACCGCACCTTGGCGAAAAGCGCGAAGCCCCTGAGGCAGGTGAAATTTTCAAACAGCTTGATTTATTGGAGACACTCAAAAAATTAGTTGATGCAGAGCAGCAAGCCTTGAAAAAGGGAAAGAACAGGAAGGAAGCAATCTATGCCGCCTATGAACGGTTTTATAAAGGCGACATCGCCAAAGAAATCGTGAGAGGTAATAATGAACAAGGCGGATTATTTACTGAAGCAGACCTCGCCAACTGGAAAGTAAAAATCGAAGAACCCCTTTCCGTCAACTACAAAGGCATTGATGTTTATAAAATGCAACAATGGACGCAAGGGCCGGTGATGTTGCAGGCACTAAACATTTTGGAAAATATTGATTTGAAAAGCATGGGCTTCAACTCATCAAAGTACATTCATACTTTATACCAGGCGATGAACCTTTCTTTTGCTGATCGTGACTTTTACTATGGCGATCCGGCCTTCTCTTCCGATCAACCGATGAAAGGGTTGCTCTCCAAAGAGTATGCGAAGGAGCGGGCAAAGAGCATCAACGGGGAAAGGAACGATGCCAAAATTGGCCCTGGCGATCCATATCCCTTTGAAGGGAAAGTAAATCCTTACACCGATTATTTAAAGCAATGGAACCAGGCATTGAATTGGAATGTGCCTACTCCTTTGGATGAAAATTATTTAGCCAACGTGTGGGCTGGCACTACCTCAGTTGAAGCTGCCGACAAAGAAGGCTGGGTGGTTTCGATTACCCCAAGTGGCGGATGGATTCCTGCCTGCATTGCAGGTAAAACCGGGGTCGGCATGAGCCAGCGTATGCAAAGTTTTGTGTGCGATCCAAAATTAAATCCATTCAATGTAGTGGCACCGGGCAAACGCCCTCGTGTTACACTCACACCATCATTGGCGTTAAAAGAGGGCAAACCATTTTTGTCTTTTGCAGTGCAGGGTGGCGATACGCAAGACCAGAATTTATTGCAGTTCTTTTTGGATATGGTAGAATTTGGCATGACCGTGCAAGAGGCAACCGAAGCGCCCAACATCAACTCGTATCAATTTTATCTTTCGCTTGGTGAAGGCGAAGATGGACAGGATCGCAAACCGAAACCCGGCTACATTACAATAAACTCAAATACCCCACCGTATGTGCAAAAGGAGTTGTTGAGGATGGGGTATAAACTCAACACGGACGAGCGGACATCCGGCCCGATCAACGCCATCTATTTTGATTGGAAGCACGGCAGCTTCTGGGGGGGCTCCAGCAATCATGGGGAAGATTACGGGATTGGGTGGTGAGTTCGAAGTAGGCAGCAGGCAATGAGCAGTAGCCAATGATTTGTCACACATTATAAAAACGCCCATCGGTTTCCAGATTCAAGTTCCATTGGAACTTTAGGTGGGTAAGTAATAATGTGGATGTAGCATGAGGCATTCCGTAGGAACGCACGGTGAATTGAGGCAAAGACAACCGGCAATCCTAACCGAAAATCGAATCCATCCGTCATTCATAGGAAAATAATCGACTGTCGCGGATATCAACTTGAACGGTCCGAGTGGCGAGAATAAATTCGTTATTGGATTCTCGTCATCCTGATGTTGATTTATGGCAGCCCAACTCCCCGATAGCGTTTTATTGAATGGCTTGCGCCAGCAACTCTATTCCAATCCATTGGAAGACTACTGGATCCGGTTGGATAGAAAACGTCCTGCCTTCTATCCCTCACCCAATTGTAAGAGAGGTTATGTGGCCACGTGGGAAATAAGGGATAACCAATTTTTCCTCAAAGAAGTGGATGGAGAGTATGAACGGAATGCTTTTTTTTTCCGAAAAAGGTCAGCGCGGTACAGCATAAAAACCCTTTTTCCGAAAGCTGGCAATCGGCTCGTTAAAGCAAGCTGGTATTCCGGGCGACTGCGCGTCCCGCAAGGAAAAATGACACTTTACGATGAAGACTACCGATCTCGTTTTGAACAAGAGATCATTATCACCATCGAAAAGGGGGTGATAAAAAGGATGGTTATTCTGGATAACACAAAGCGAATGCTGACCGTCAACCCGCAAGTGTAAGGAAAACAACAACTCAATACGCCCGATCCACCGATCCTGAGCCGTAAACTTTTTTGTTGACTTCTTTGGTGCTGCCTTTGTGCTTTATCGTTCCGCTGCCTAGCACGGTAGCTTCGAGTTTGTTGGAAACACTTATTTCGCAGGTGCCGGAGCCGCTCACTTTCACTTTGGCGGTTTCCAGTTCGCAGGGAAAGGAATTCAAGCTGCCGCTGCCACTAATGTAAATATCATTGGCTGTGGCATAGCCTTTCAATGTTATGCTGCCGGAGCCACTCACTTCTGTCTTTACATTGTTTCCTTTGATGTCGAGGTCCATGCTGCCGCTACCGGAAACAGAAAGACTTATATAATCAGTGGCAATCGAATTTTCAGAAACAATTTTTCCGCCACCGTTCACTTGCAGTTCGTTGATGTTTTTCACACTCACCATCACTTTCATCACCGCCTTCAATTTGATATCGTCAATTTTTGACCAGATACTTTTGTTGGGTGTGTCCGGCTTGCGGTCCACGTTGATCAGCAGCACTCCGTTCTCCACCGAAATTTTTGTCAACGCGAAAATGTCAGGATCGGCTTCTACGTCCACTTCCTGTTTATTTGTCTGTTTTAAATACACAGTATAGTTTGAATTGACATAAATACTTTTGAACTCAGGAAGTTCAAGGTTTTTTTTGGATGCTTGTGCAAAAGCAATGGAGGCAGCCGATAATAAAAGCAGTGATAAAACGATCAGGATTAAAATAAAATTAAGTTTTCTCATGGATATAATTGGTTGAACCACAGAAAATTGAACACCTTTAGGCATAAAGTAAGTTTAGATTCGACAGAATTGCAAGGCTTACGCCAAAATGATTTTACCGGAGTTAAACTACTTGCCCGGTTTTCGGAAGATAAGGCGAAAGATGACGATGAACAAGGCCAGCCCGAGGCAAAGCATCAACAGGACTCCTGGGGTTACTAATTCGGCTCCGTGCATGGTCAAAATCGTATTCGAGCCTGTAATTTAACATCATTTTTGGTGTCTCCGACTATTGTTTCACCGCCCGAGCCGATGATCGCCCGGTCGATGTAGCGGGTTTGAGCCCATCGTAGCCACAAATCCACTTTGCTGTTTACCCGGTATTGCAAGAGCAGATAATTTCTGACTCCTTTTCCATAGTAGGCCGGAAAAGTAAAGTTCAGCCACGCGTCCTTTTCGTAAACGTACATGCGGTTGTTGTAATCATCAGCATCAAAAAGTGCGTACCTGCCGGAGAGCGAAAATCGACCTACGGAATAGGTCACATCCTGAAGCAAGACCATACCGCGTGTGCTCGTGCCACCTAATGAATAACTGCTGAATTGTGCCCTGGTGCGAAAAGTCAATTTGGCATTGGCAGCGTAGTCGCAGTTGATCCAATAACTTCGTTTGATGCCGTTGTCGGTTAAGTAAAGGTTATTGTCAATTCCAGTGTTTCGTTGCTTGGATTCTTCCCTTGCCTGCAAAAAGATAAATACATTTTTTGATGGTTTGTAGTTAAAACGCATCAACCATTCGCTGCCGAAGGATGGCGAATAGCTGCGGTATTTTAACCAGGGGAATGAAAATAAGTCGAAGTATCCCACCAGCGTATAATTCTTATGGAACGAATATTTCCAGCCCCAATACATTCCAGATTCATTTTGAGGGATGGAATTTTCCGCGATGGCGTTACTGTAAAAACTGTAGAAATTTTTGTCAAACGTGCGGTAAACCAGAGACATATCCAATTTTGGGGTGAGGCTTGCTAAGACTCCCGCCACGGCCGCCCTGCCGCCTTTGATGGTTTGAGTAAACTCGCTAAAGAATGAATAATTGCTGAAATTGTAATTCAAGTAGCCACCCACATGGGTAGTTGCGTCACCATCAAAATGAAACTGGTTATATACGGAAGGGCGTTGTTGCAAGGGTGCACTGAATTGGGTATGATGAAAAATAATCCCGGCATCTACAGCTTGTTTTTTGAATTGGAGCACGCTAGCCACATTTGATTCTGAAATGGAATTCCGTTTGACGAGTTCTCCGGAAGTGCGGTGCAATCCAGTGTAACTGAATGCCGACAGGTAGTCGGCCGTGGTGGAAAGTGTATCTTGTTGCAGCGATCCATCGCGGCCACGCACCGAGGCCATTGAATGGAGCATAAGATTTTTTGCGAGCGAATAGGAGATCGCTGCGCCACGGAAATAGCCTGCTTCATAGATGGACGTGTAAGGTATAAAGCCGATGTTGGCCCTGCGCATGGTGCTCACTGCTTCACTATTTTTCCCAATTCCGAAAACGGAACCCAGCGTGATCCCCTGCCCAAATTGCGCTTGAAAGTCGCCAACGATAAGGTTTTTTATTTTTCCTTTGTTTAATGTTTGGAGGTGAAACGAGAGATAGTCGAACCCATAATATTTTTTTGATGGGTCCCAGGCTATAACTTCGCCTGCATCTTTTTTTAGGGTGAAGCCCAGGCTAAAATCGCCTGCGCGACCGGTGCGGAAACGGGCATAGAAATTATCTTGAGCACCCGCATACCGATTGGAAGGTGTGGCCTTTTCGGAATACCCTTGTTGCTGCTCTACCGTTTTATTCCAGCGCAAGAGCAAATAGTTATTGGGTTCGGTCACCATCCTTTTAAAAATATTCTTGTTAAACGATTGAGCAACATCAGGCACTGTTACAAAGGGAATTAACCTTAAGAAGGTGTCCCGATCTAAAATTGTCTGCAGTTCATAGACCGAAGCAAATGGGCCAGATTCAGCCTTGTAGTTTAGGATAGAATGGATCTGCGCTTGATTAAGAATGTAAAGCGATCGGAGTTGTTCATCGCTCACTGAATTTAAGTCAAGCGGGTTGGAAATCAGTTGAAGGTAGTTTTCATACAAATCTTGATAGCTAATGTCAAGGTCCTGCGCAGCAAAAATTTCATCCACTAAACTGGCAGGATCAATCTCTCTCAACGGATAGTCTTGGGCAACTGATTTTTCATGGGCAAGACCAGCAAGCGCAAGGATGAACCAAGCTTTCATTTTTTATTTTTTGATGAGATTAAATAAACGGCTGAAGCTTGATGCGCAGTGCCGATCCATTGACCAACCCGGAGTGCATAATCAAATTTTAAATTTTTCTTTTGTGCCCCCAATCCAAAAAAGGCGGCATTAGGATTCATGTTGAAACCTGTTCTAAAAAAAACTTTTTTATAAATCGAGTATTCAACGCCACTCCGCCAGGTGGCCTGATAGTCCAAATCTTTTTCGATCTCAGTGGCAAGAAATACATTGTCAGATGGACGGAATGCTGCACCAATGATTAATTTGGTTGGCAGGTGCTCACCCCTGATGCTGCTGAGCCTGGATTGTGTCAGGTTGGTCACGTAGGCACCCACCGAAATTTGTTTTGTGATCTGTGTGATGCCACCAAAGTCAAGGCTCATCGATGTACTCATCCCAAAACCCTCGGCCCGGTATTGAATGTAATTGGCTTTTGCGCCAAGTGAAGTATTTCCGATTTGATTTCCAAAACCGATGGAGGCAACATGTTCGCTATACACCTCATCGCCAAAGCGAAAAATACCCAGGCCCCACGATCCGATTTTTGTTGGCGATAGGAGGGATGCGGCCATCCGATTGGCACCCGGCAAGGCTGGGCTTGCTTCATAAGCGAAAGCTGCATTGCGTTGATTAACTTTACCCAGCCCGCCAATGTTGTTGAATAAGGACCATTCATCGGCCATTGCGGACGAGGCGTAACCCATGCCCGCGGCCCGTGCGCCCATGAGCGTGAAAGTGCTCTGGGTATTCCCGACCTTTGTACTTAATGCCGCTAAAACAAGTAGAATAAATCTCATTCGTTAACATCCTTAAATAAGATATCCGTCTGTTGGGCGAATACCTTATCGTTTGTGTGTGTTAACTTTCCGGTCGGTTTAGGAACTTAAAGATAATAAAATGAGGAACAACTTAGTCGCACTGCTGCTAGCAATTTGCAACGTTGCGTCCGGTCAAACAGATGTAAAAGAATATTATCATTCCGGGGAATTGAAAGCAGAGGGAAAAATAGTGGATGACAAGAAAGAAGGCGTGTGGTTTTTTTATTACCCTTTAGGGAAGAAGAATTCAATTGAACATTATAAGGAAGGCAAACTGCATGGTGAAGTGATTTATTTTTACCCTGGCGAAACGGTGCAAGGAAAGGAAACCTGGAGCGAGGGCAAAATGCAGGATTCGGCTTGGTATTTTTACCCGAATGGGAAACTGAAAAGCAGGGGTATTTTTGAATCAGGGCAACATGCCGGAAGATGGAGACATTATCATGAAAACGAAAAATTAGAGCGCGAAATTTCTTACCAAGATGGCCTACCGGAGGGAAAAACACTTATTTACAACGATAAGGGATACTTGGTGCAAGAGGGAAACTACCACTTGGGGTTGGAAGATGGTGAATGGAAATTTTATTCCGAAGCCGGCAAACTACACTACATCGGATCATATCATTTGGGCAAGCCTATTGGCACTTGGTTTGAAATGAGCAAGGGCAAACGAAAAATTTATAGGAAGTATGAGTGAGGTAGGAGTAACCTTAAAACTCCTTTTTTAGACTAAGAAAAATCCCCTTGTGGTTTTGGTTGGTAATCGTGTACTCAACCCGGATGACCACATCATAAACACTTACGAAGTCGAGGCCTGTTCCCCAACTCCCGATCAACGTATTGGTAAACCGCGCATTGATCGGTTGCGGTTGATAGTCCATATAGTACTGAAAATTTTGTGCGTACCCCCAGTCGGTATAGGTTTTTAAGTAAATGGAAAGTGGAAAATAACGCAGTTGCTCTCTTGGCATCCCATGCAGGTCCCAAACTTTATGAAAAATCCTTTTTTTCAAGGTGGTCTTATTCAGCACGAACCACGGTGCTTCGATCACATAGGTTTCAAACCCCCGCACCAGTTGTTTTCGGTAGCCCATTGCATTGTACAGCACATACGGTTGGGTCGTAGGCGTGGAGGCATACCCCCCAATATAGTTGGACAGAAACAGGTTATTATTTATCGCTGTATGCCAAGCGAGGGATGCGCTTGCTTCCAATAAATTAACCTTGCTTCCAAAACCCAACCCTGTTTTTTGTACATAGCCCGTTACCTGATAGCCGCGCAACGGATATTGGATCACATCACGGTGTTCGGCATTAAACGAATAATTGAGAAAAGCATATTGCAGGTACAGCCGGTTCTGGGCAAAATAATTTGGGTTGAGAAGGGCAAGGGTGTCATTGATGCGGCTATAGCGGTACTGAAATTGCAAAGCGTGTGTTTCAAAAAAAGATTTCCGATAGAAGTACGTAACTGAAGCGTTGGTGGTGTATTTTAAAGGTCGGTTGTATCTGAGATATTGAAGGATATGATCTTGCGTGAAGTAGGCTACATTTTTTGGAACTGAATATTCAAAATCAAAAGCAAGCCCTTGTTTTTGGTACTTGTCGATGTAGGGAATCCGATAGGATAGTTCATAGCGTTGCGTGAAACCAAACTGGGCGATGAGCTGCACGGTTTCATTTCGTCCACGAAAATTGAACCGAGTCAAGTTTAGGCCATAATTTACACGGCCTGGATCGTGATGGTAATTTTGCCACCATTCGTTAAAGTTGCGGTCGGAAAGTTCAAAGATAGGAATGGGAAAAGTGTACCAGCGCTCGGTCACCTCTACCAATAAGTCGATCAGACCATTCGTAAGGTCAAGACTTCGAACACTTACGGTATGAAACAAGCGCAGGTTGTAGATTTTCCTTTTATCCCAGAGCAGTTCATGCTTGAGCCGCTTGAGGCTAATGGTATCTCCGGGCTTAAGCGTAAGTTCCCGTGAGATAATTCTTTCTTTGGTTACCTTGTTGCCAATAATCAATACCCGGTTTACGGTGAGCACACGCGAAGAGTCGATGGGCGCAACTATTACCGTGTCCATGCAGTCGCCCCCTACCATCCCCAAAAACCCTACAATCAACGCAAGCATGGTATGGGCTTATCTAATAAACTAAGGGGTGTTTTGTGTTTCGCTCGAAGATATATTGTAAGACCGGATAAGAATGTAAACACCGACCAGCACTAAGGGTATGCTCAAAATCTGGCCCATGTTGAGCGGTAGCTTATCTTCAAATGAAACTTGATTTTCTTTTAGGAATTCATACAAAAATCGTAACGACCAGAGTATGATCATGAACATTCCAAAAATCCTTCCTGCTGGCAAGTTGATTTTGTAGCGCGACCAATACCAGAATAGAAAAGCAAACATCACAAGGCACGAAATGGACTCGTACAATTGAGCGGGGTGGCGCGCAATGCCAAAAGTGCGAACTCGGGCGGCAACCGTTCCGTCTTGTTCTATTATCACATTATACTGAAGGGGGCGTGTGCTAGGCTCATCGACAAATTCATTTAGTTGAGACAGGTAGAACTTCACCTCGTTGATCAGAAACGTAGCGGCTTGCTGCTGCGTAGTGGTTTGTTTAAACACCAACAGGATATCGATGGGCACTCTCCCATCTGGCCCATCCGGCAAATTTGTTTTTTTGATTTCTACAAAGTCAACCGGGTTAGCTCCGTTTTCGTTGCGCATGATGCTTTCGGTAACCCGATTGAAGAAGACAACGCTCAACGGATTGCTCGAAGGCTTGCCGATAATTTCTGAATTGAAAAAATTGCCGAAGCGGATAAACGCACCAACCACACAGACCAGGATCACAATGCGGTCCAGCACTTGCAAATAATTTTGCATCGGTTTCTTTTTGCGGCTGTAAAGCCAAAGGCCAAATAAAATGCCCACGGCCGCGCCATGGCTGGCCAGCCCCATAAAACCCGTAAAACGAAATGGGCTAAACTCAAAAGGAAGAAAGACACTTAATGGAGCCTGCCAAATCGTTTGTGGCTCATAAAAAATAATATGCCCCAGCCGCGCACCCAATATGGTGGCCACCAGCATGTAAAGGGTAAGTGTATCCACATCACTTTCCGGCTTTCCTTCTTTCTTGTATATATAATACAGGATCTGCTGGGTCACTAAAAATCCCATGGCCCAAAACAAGCCGTACCAACGCAGCGAAAACGAACCGAAGGAAAAAATCTCGGGGTTTCCGTTCCAGATAATAAAGTCGATCATAGTCAGATTTAAAAATTTATGATTTTGTTCCGATAACTATTCGGAGGAATAGTTATTTGATCGGCAAAGATAATGCTTACAAGGGAACAGCCAAGAGCTACCTCAATTGACAATCAAGCCGGGCTGAAGAAGGCTTACTTTGCAATCAAATGATCAAGTTCAGTCAGCTCTTCCGCAAAACTGCCGCTCAAAATCGGAAAGCGGCACCAACTGCGCGGGTCAACATTCATATCGTCAAAATGAAAGGAGGGGGCTGTCCGTTCCCGCTTCCATTGATTGGCCGACCAAAGGCGAAAGAATTTTTTAATATAATTTTTCAACACCCCATGATCCGGGTAACCGGCCGACAATTCGTGATACACATCGATTGGATTTTTTCGGTCGCGGATGGCTAACTTTTCGATGGCCACTAACAGGGAGTAGGGCATCAAATCTTTTTCATCCGTTTGCTCACGCTCCAACGGACGAAGCTCTGCGGTGGGCAGTAAATTGTTGACATAAGAAAGGCCGGAATATCCCAACTTATGTTCTGCCCATTGGAGCCATTGAATGATAAACGGTTTGTCAATCCCGGCAATCGGGGCAAGGCTTCCGCTCGTGTCTCCATCCATGGTGGCATACCCCACATCGCCCTCGCTGCGGTTGGATGTGGTAAGCAAAATGGATTGCTTGACATTGGCCAATAGCCAAATGATGGGCGAGCGAGCGCGCGCTTGGATATTTTGTTTCGCAAGGTCATCCGTTTCCCAAGTTAACGAGCGACCTAATGCCGATTCGATTTTTTTTTCATACGAATTGACTTCCTCATCGATCGACCAGTGATGAAAAACTGCCCCAAGCGAATCTGCCAATTCCTTGGCTGAGGTCATCGTAGTCGATGAAGAATTTTTTGTGCCCTGGTAGGCGCAGGTGAGCAAATGACCTACAACATCCTTTTCATTTCTTAAAAGGGGGAGCTTTAGGCTTTGGCAGAATTTCTCACGGCCGAGTTCTTGGTAGCCTCTTCGCACCATCTC
>JAYVMP010000218.1:0-6710 GCA_043758895.1 Bacteroidota bacterium | reverse complement strand
GCTCTTCTTTTTTAAAAACTTAAGCGTGTCTAACGCCACTTCATAGTCGCTGATGGGAATGAAAACAAAAACTTTGCAATCTGTCAACTTCGAAAAATCTTCCGGAACGATAGGATCCATAAAACCCGTTTGCCGCTCAAGTCGGTTATTGATGTCGAGAAAACGCAAGCTGATGATATCGCCTTGATCATTTTTTATCGTCATGTGATTTTGATTCACCCCGCGATAGCCTTTGAATACTTCTTTCACATTGTCGAGATCAACTCTGCGCAGGTGCGACACGGGAACGATCTCCGTTTTATCGCCTGCTAAAATTGACAAGGCGATAACCGGATGGGTAACACATCCCCATTTTTGAATCAGTTCACCTTTGTGTGTAACGATATGATCGCGCGGGATCGGGCCTACAATTGCGATACGTTTCATATTTTAATATTTATTTTTTATGGTCACCTGGAATCTCCGATTGAAATTATCATTCCTTTGGGTGAACGAAGTGCTTGGAGATTTCATCGTATAATTTTTATAACCAACTATTGCCTGATTATTTCCTAATTATTTCAAATGAAAAACTGCGGCCTCCCAGGGTCGAAATTGATTTTGCCAATTTTCTTCTTTGTAGTTATCAATCACTTTTTCCATCGATGCCATAGATAGAGGAAAGTTAACTGCTCTGGACGAAAAATTAAGCGCGATGAGCAGTTTTTCTTCCTCTTTTTCACGAAAAAAAAGAAAAAGGTCGGGGTTATTGTCTGTGATCGGTTGATAATTCCCTTCCATGAGCGAAGGAAATGATTTTCTGACAGTAGTCATTCGTTTGAAGTAGTTCAAGATCGAATCTGAATTCTTTTCATCAGCTTCCACATTGATGCTGTTGTGGTTCGGGTTAACACTCATCCAAGGGTTGCCGGAAGTGAATCCAGCAGACTTGCTGTCATTCCATTGCATCGGGGTTCTGGCATTATCGCGGCCAGCGTAGTTTGCCTTTCTTAAAAACTCGTTTTCCGGTTCTCCTCTTTTCTGTGCTTCGCGCCAGCCGTTGATCGTCTCAATATCTTTTGATTCCACCACGGTATTCAACAAAAAATTGGTCATTCCTATTTCATCACCTTGAAAAATGAAAGGCGTGCCTCGCATAGTAAGCAACAGTGTGATCAAAAGTTTGGACGACTGCAGCCAATACTCTTTGTCATTTCCCCAACGGGAAACCATTCGGGCAAAATCATGATTGCCAAGAAAGACACTGCCCCAGCCCCGGTGCAAAAAACTGGTATTCCAAACTTCAAATACTTTTTTAAAATCTTCGAGTGTCCATGGTTTGGGGTCAAAACGTCCGCCTGGTCCCTGGTCCATAAACATGTGGCCGAAATGAAAAATCATGGAGAGACCTTCTTTCTCATGCAAATATTCTAGTGCATTTTCTGGCGTGATGCCCGGTCCTTCCCCTACCGTGACAACGGGGTAATTATCCAACACATCATGGCGCATTTCTGCAATGAACTCTTTTAAGCGTGGGCCATTGGCATAATACTTCCGGATCGTCTCATTAAAATCATTGGTATCCGTGTCCGGAAAATCGAGGTGTTTGCTAATAGCTGAAATCACATCCAAGCGCAAGCCGTCAACGCCCTTTTCCAACCAAAAGCGGAGCAGTTTTTTTATCTCCTCGCGGAGCGCATCCGACTCCCAGTTTAAATCCGGCTGCTTGCGCGAAAACAAATGCAAATAATATTCACCGGTGATTTCGTCATACTGCCAGGCACTACCCCCAAAAAAAGAAGGCCAGTTGTTGGGGGGGGCACTATTCTTTCCGTTTTTCCAAAAATAAAAATTACGGTAGGGATTATCTTTTGACTTTTTGGATTCTTGAAACCAGCGGTGTTCATCGGAAGAATGGTTAAGCACCAAATCCATTACCAGCTTAATTTTTCGTTGATGAAGACCGTTTAGCAATTCGTCAAAATCTTGCATCGTGCCAAACTCCGGCTGGATGTCGTGATAATCGCTGATGTCATAACCTCCATCATCGTTGGGCGATTTAAAAATCGGGTTGAGCCACACGGCATTCACGCCCAGGCTTTGGATGTAATCCAATTTTTCGATGATGCCCCGAAGGTCGCCCACACCATCGCCATTGCCATCTTTAAAGCTGCGCGGATAAATTTGATAGACGATAGCTTCTTTGTACCAAGCGGCAGGCATGAATAGTCAATAGTCAGGTGGAGGATTTTTCAGGTTGAATTCGTGATGTGAGGACTGCTGCGGCCAACAACAATGCACCGGCAAACGTGATGGCATTGCCGGGATTGTTTTGCAGGAATTCGGTGTAGATATAACCAAAGGTAATGGTTTGCAAAATCATCGGCACCACAATCATCATGTTGATAATGCCCATGTACACCCCGTATCGTTCTTTGGGGATACTGCCCACAACCATAATATAAGGCACGCCCATCATGCTTGCCCAAGCGATGCCGAAGCCGATCATGGGTGCAAATAACAAAAATTTATTTTCGATATGCGGAAGGATAAGCAAGGAAAGGGCAGCAAGGACAAGGCAAATCATGTGTACGTTTTTGGCTGTCAGTTTTTTTACCAATCCAACTAAAACAAAGGCCGATAAAAAAGTGATGACATTATAAAACCCATTGACCAGGCCGGTCCACCCCACTGCCTGCTCGTATAATTCTTTGTTCTCGGATGTAGAATGCCATACTGACTTTAGTATGCTGAGCGAAATAAATTGCCAATAGCAAAACATGGCATACCACTGAAACAAATAAACCAGCGCCAGTTGCCAAAGTACTTTGGGCATGGCCGATAAGGCTGAAAAAATTTCTTTCAGCGGGGTGAGAATATTTATTGGTTCCGCTTTTAAAATTTTCAACTCATCCTCAGTCGGTGGGATTTCAGGCGTGGAGTAAACCGACCAGCCCACGGAAGCTATCGAACAAATCGCGCCCACAAAAAAGGAGCCGAATACCCAGTATGGAATGGCCGATTGCCCATCTTGGGTGTGTGTGGTGCCCGTGATGCGTTGTTGAAAAAAATAAAGTGAAAGATTGGCGAGCGTAATCCCAAGCCCGGTAAAAAAACTTTGCGTCAGAAATCCGCTAGCCCGCTGTTGGTCAGGTAGCTTATCGGCAATGAAAGCGCGGTAGGGCTCCATTGCCGTGTTGTTGGCCGCATCCAAAATCCAAAGCAACCCGACAGCCATCCACAGTGCACTACTAAATGGAAATAAAAAAAGACAAAGGCTGCAAAAGATAGCGCCTATCAAAAAGTAAGGCTTCCTTCTGCCCCATCGCGGGTGCCAGGTTTTATCGCTGAGTGCGCCAATGATCGGCTGAATCAATAGGCCTGTCATCGGCCCGGCCAAATTGAGCAACGGGAGATCTTCAGGTTTGGCATGAAGAAATGTGTAGAGAGGGTTTACCGCAGATTGTTGCAGCCCAAAGCTGTATTGGATGCCAAAGAACCCAACATTCATGTTGATGATCTGCCAGAAGGATAGGGTGGGTTTATTGGCTGGTGCTGACATATTTTAATTCTTCATTCTTGCTTGAAACCGAATTTCATTATTACTAAAAATTCAATTCTCTATCCTCTGTGTGTAAACTTTTGATAGCATGAACTCCCCCACTTGCCTGCCCTGCATTTTCCCGTTTTCGCAGGCCGGTAAATAATGAATCCCTCCATACATGCGGCTGACCGCGGCCTCTTCGGCAGCTTTTGTAAACGATGTGAAACTTCGGGGTGGCATCCCAAATTCCACCTCGGTGGAGTCGGTGAAGTTAAAGTTATCGCCAAATAAATCGGTGAGGGTTACGGCTGCAGCCGCAGAGATGACACTGTGGCCACTGGTGTATTCCGGGAATGGCGGGGTTTGAAGCAGCGGCACCCAGTCTTCGTTAATATTCTGATTTATATAGGTCTCCGGCCGGACCAGTTTCGAGCGGTACTTTTCGTCCCAGCAAACAATAAAGGCATCGGCCAAGGACAACGCCACCCGCACATAAGCTTCGGCTGACTTCACCATGTTGGCTTTAGTCATAGTGCAAACCACTCGGGTGATGTTGACCCAATGCCCCCCAGGGGAAATTTTTTTGGTGGCAAACATTACATGGCCTTTCACATTCATCATAAACGGATTGCAATCCCAAAAAAAGGCTACAGCCTTCTGCTCATCGGTAAGGGTTTTACCGGTTTCGTAAACGAGAAAAGCCTCTTTGTAGAACCTGCTATTTTTATCTTTCGAAAATTGCTGTGGAAGAGCCGGCTTAAACTGTTGTGCCGAATCTATTACAAACGTCCTGATCTTATTCCAATGTGGTTCCACTGCATCCATGTATGCAGGTGGCGTGGGTTGCCACGTGGCCGGATTGCTATCGATCGAATATTTTGGAAACGTGCGCGACTGCTTATAATTATCCGTTGACGCCCAGCTCAAAACATCCTTGGCCACGCTATCGCCAAAAGCAACCGATCGTTGAAATACTTCATCCGGCACATTGGATTCCTTGAATTCGGTCATCTGCTTTTCATAAAACTTATCGAGTTCATCTTCCGAAAAGATAAGGGCGCGCCCAACTTTAAGCATGGCTTCCGTAGCTGCCAACGGAAAGCAATACTCACGGGTAGTATCCGGCTGGGTCACTTTTTCAAAACCCTTGAGTTGGCCAACCAAGCTGCGGTAGTTTTTATCTTGATGAATGATGGCTTCATATCCTGCCACGGTGGCATAGGCATAAATGCGGCTGGCAACAGGAGGCGAAAAAATGTCGTGCACAATCCGGTCGGTAATTTCTTTCATGGAGCGGTGAAAGAATTCCGGATTCTGAACTTTCAATTTATACGATCCGTCATTATCGGCACACGAGGCAAACAATGAAAGTACAAAAACAAGAAGGAAAAATTTGTTCATAACAGCCAATGCATTTATAATTTTATTTGATCGTAAAGTCTTGGTGGGTCACTCCGGCATTTTTAATTTTCAAGCTGCTCCAGGTTTTAGGAAGTGTACTTTTGGTTTGCACAAGCCCGTTATCGGTAATCTGCAACCCACCAAAACCAAAAATCACAGCTTGCAAAAAACCTCCTGCCCCCGTGGCAAAATAGGGATTGGTTCCTCCAGCCGTTTCTGCCAATACCCCAAAGGGAGGAACTTGATTCGGCTTATAACTTTTGACGAACAATTCATACGCCTTATCCGTCTTCCCCAATTTCGAATACAAGGCAGAGAGTGCCGAGTTGCCCATGGCAGGACCATTAGCCGACATGCGCGGCTCATAGTATTTCAAGTCTTTTTCAATTTGCACCGGGTCAGTGATAAACTCTAATGGGTAGGCTAACAAATTCACATCGGCTTGTTTAATCTCCACGCCATCGTAAGATGCATTCTCCTTTGTAGTTCCATCAGGAAATTTTAAAATCGGAATATTGCGCGCCACATTTTCCCAATCCGGATCGGGTATCATCGATAATTCCCTTGCCGCTTGTGTGGCATAGCGAAGCACAGTGATCACCATGCCATTGGTAAAAGCATTGTTGTCAATATTTTCTTGCCATTCGTTCGCGCCAATCACGTTATTGATCTCGTAGTTGCCCGTGCCCTTTCGCTCCACACGGCTGGCCCAAAAATCGGCCACTTCTTTCAACACAGGGTAGCCCTTTTCTTTCAACCAGGTTTTATCTTTTGTAACCTGATAGTATTTCCAAAATGCCCAACCGACACAGCCGGAGATGTGTTGCTGAAATGGCCCCGTCAATGCCCACACAGGAGTATCTTCCGTGCCTTCGGCCGATGACTCCCACGGAAACATCGCACCTTTGTAACCATGCGAGAAAGCATTCTTCTTTGCGGCATCCAATCGTTGGAAGCGATATTCTAAAAGTGATTTTGCGATTTCAGGATGCATCACCAGCAGCGGTGGGTACATCCACAACTCCGTGTCCCAAAACACGTGACCGTTATATCCTAAGCCTGAAAGCCCCATCGGGGACAAACTGTAAGCCGTACCCGCACGCGCAAAAGAATACAAATGGTACAGCGCGAACCGCACCTCCTTTTGTGTTTGCAAATCACCCTCAATCACGATATCGCTTTTCCAAAGGTTTTCCCATGCTTCGAGATGGCGATCCAACAATCGTTTCGTTCCTTCCAGCTTTGCAAAAATGGTAAGCCGCTCTGCTTCATTCATCGGATCGTTGTATTGCGAAGAGCAGGTTGCCGATGACACCACCGCAAAACGATATGTTTCACCAGCTTTAAGTTCTTTGGTAAATTTGGCGAGGTGCATGTTGTAATCCCAATCTTCATGAATCAGGCGAGGCTCTTGCCCGTGCGGTTCATCAAAAATAAAACTGTTGCTCACGGCCACCGTTAATTTTCCGGAGGGGCTTTTACCAACAGACGTAAGTAAAGGAATGGTTACATGAGGCCGGTCTATTTCGCTATACAAATTTTTTACATCTGTGAGGTGATCCGGTGCCTCAATCACGCTCATGGGCGTAACTTTCACATCCTTCTTGGCTTTGATTTCAACGATCGTCAAAGCCGTGTAAGGCAAATGCCGAAGTGCCATCAAGGTGTGCGACACGTTAAGTTTGTCTTGCACATCAAACGAAGTGGTGAGCGATGCCCGTTTCATGTCAACGGATTGCTGGTAATTGCTAATGTTAGCCCGTGAAATCCGCTGGCCGTCCACGTC
>JAYVMP010000217.1:0-4668 GCA_043758895.1 Bacteroidota bacterium | reverse complement strand
ATAGTCATAATAGGAAATATCATAATAGCCTGCACGTGGATCGAACTTGCGCGGTTTAAAGTTATTGTCGGGCAACTGGATGAACGAAAGGTGTTCACGCACTGTCACGCTGGAAGGAGTTGGTGTTACGCTACGTATATATTCGCCTGTGGGCTGACCGGTGAATGTCAGGGTAACTTCAAACTCGGTGTTCTGTGGAAAATTTTTAGTACGTGGCAGATAAAAAGCTGAACGGGATTTGTCCAACGAATAATTTCCCTGCTGTGCTGACCGCAAGGTACCGATCACATCGTGAACATCCTGCAATAAAAAATCAGAAGCGTCAACCAAAATTTTATTCCCTTCCTCTGCCTCCACGGTGAAGCCCCAAAGAACAGATTGGGCGAAGGATTCCGCAACCGCGTTGCGTTCTGCTGCGCTATTGCTTAGCGCCCGATAAAAATAATTGGGTTCAATCATTAATATTTTCGGCCCTCTGCGCTCGAATTTTATAATTCGCTCGCGGCCCAATTGATTGCGGTCTAAGCCAATGTCATTTGAGCCAACACCGGAAGCGAGCGAGGGCACATACAAAAATTCAATGTTGAGTTTATCAATGAGCAGGTGAACCTTATCTTGTTTTTCATCATAATAAAAATCAAAGAAGCCTTCCTGTTTTTTCAGGCCAGCCACTTTGGCCTCGATGGGTGAACCCTGAACGGGAGCTGTGCCTTCAGGTTTTTTCTTTTGGGCGATCAGGTTACTAATGGAAATAAAAAGCAATAGTGTTAAGGCAACTCGTTTCATGTATTAATAATTTGTTTTTTAGTTGTCACATGGAATGCCCAAAGCCATTATCATTCCTTTGGATCTGCTTTGCTGATGGGCATTTCATGAACTTATTATTTTATGGTGAAATATAACCCGAATTTCTTTTTGATAACTATCGAAATTGACGAAAGGTGAAATTTAAGTTAAGCTGGACTTGACGCCTCTAAAGTCTAAATCGACATTCCTCATTGTTTCGATTTGAATGTGGGATGAGGATGGGCGAACCAATAGCCGCGCAAACCCACCGCGACACGCAAGCTATGGCAAGAGCCAAATCCCCAACGCACCAAAGGCAGATAGAAGGTTAGAAACAAGCCTAATTTTCTGTATTTTAACCGATTAATTTTTTGTACCGAGTTTGTAAATGGCAAATCAGAATCCAGAGCAAATCGCACGAGACAACATCGACAAGCAGTTGACGGCTTGCGGCTGGACTATTCAGGGAATAAAACAAGTAAACCTGAATGCCGGACTTGGAATTGCAGTCAAAGAATACATCACCGATGTTGGCCCCGTTGACTACCTCCTATTTGTAGAAGGTAAACCCTGTGGAGTGATTGAAGCCAAACGCGAGGAAGAAGGACATCGGATTAACGTTCATGAAAATCAGGGAGAAGAGTATGCCCACGCCAAACTAAAGCATCTTAAAAACGACCCGTTGCCATTCGTTTATATCAGCACTGGAGAAGTAACACGGTTCACTGATTTCACTGACCCAAAACCACGAGCCAGAGAATTATTTTGCTTTCATAAACCTGAGACATTACGAGACTGGTTAAAAACTAACAAGTCATTACGGACAAGGCTTCATGATTTACCTCAACTTCAAACTGATGGGTTGAGAGATTGCCAAGTAAGTGCTATCACAAAACTCGACTCGTCCTTTAAAGAAAATAGACCACGTGCACTAATTCAAATGGCAACGGGTTCCGGTAAAACATTTACAGCCATCACTTTCATTTATCGCTTGCTCAAATTCGCGAAAGCGAAACGGGTTTTGTTTTTGGTGGATACAAAGAATCTGGGTGAACAAGCCGAACAGGAATTCATGTCGTTTGTGCCGAATGATGATAACCGGAAGTTCACGGAGCTTTACAATGTGCAGCGATTGAAGTCAAGTTATATCGCGACCGACAGTCAGGTTTGTATTAGCACTATTCAGCGACTCTACTCTATATTAAAGGGAACAGACTTAGACGAAAAGGCAGAAGAAGAAAACCCTAACGAAAAGAAATACCAGCCCAAAGAAATTCCGCCCGTTGAGTATGACCCAAAAATGCCCATCGAGTTTTTTGATTTAATTGTGATTGATGAATGCCATCGAAGCATTTACAATCTATGGAAACAAGTGCTGGAATATTACGATGCGTTTGAAATTGGATTAACTGCCACACCCGACAAAAGAACGGTTGGTTACTTTGACCAAAATCTGGTGAGTGAGTACTCGCACGAAATGGCTGTTGCTGATGGTGTGAATGTTGGATATGATGTATTTATCATTGATACCAAAGTAACCCAACAAGGTGCGACTCTTTGGAAAGGCGAATATGTTGAACACCGAGAGAGATTAAGCAGAAGAAAACGTTTGGAGTTGCAAGACGAAGATGAAGCCTACTCCAGACAACAGTTGGATAAAGATGTGGTTAACCCGAATCAAATCCGAACCATCATTCGCACATTCAAAGAACACTTCCCTGAATTATTTCCCGACCGATTTTCTCCCTCTCCTTTTGGAGACGGCCGGGGTGAGGTCTTTGAGGTTCCAAAAACTTTAATCTTTGCTAAAACCGACAGCCACGCCAACGACATCATTGACATTGTAAGGCAAGAGTTTGCCGAAGAAAATAAGTTCTGCAAAAAGATTACATATAACAGTGAAGACCCGAAAAGCACCTTAGCACAATTCCGTAATGATTATCACCCACGCATTGCCGTAACGGTTGACATGATTGCGACCGGAACAGACGTAAAGCCGTTGGAGTGTTTGCTCTTTATGCGTGATGTAAAAAGTCGGAACTACTTTGAGCAGATGAAAGGCCGGGGCACTCGCACAATTGGCCTCGATGATTTGAGAAAAGTTACGCCCACCGCTAAAATAACAAAAGACCATTTTGTAATTGTTGATGCCATTGGCGTAACCAAGAGTTTAAAAACCGATAGCCGACCGCTGGAGAAAAAGCCCGGTGTTGCATTGAAAGATTTACTACAGGCCGTGGCTGTAGGTGCACGTGAAGAAGAACTGTTTACTTCACTGGCCAATCGCTTAACGCGATTAGATAAACAGCTAACCGATAAAGAGCGAAAACAATTTACCGAGAAGGCAAATGGTAAAACTGTTTCACAAGTAGTTAAAGAGTTACTCAATGCATTCAATCCTGATGTTCGGGAAGAAATTGAGAACAAAGTAAAGACAGAAAATACAGGCGCTTCGCCAGCAGAAATTGAAACGATTGTAAAGGGGCGAACAGAAAAACTTCAAAACGAAGCAGCCAAAGTTTTTACGGGCGACCTGAATGAATACATTGAGAACGTGCGCAAAGCACATGAGCAACGCATTGACCTTGCCAACCCCGATGAAGTAATTAAAGTGGGTTGGGCGAAAGACCATACCACGGCAAACTTAGCTTTGGTTAAAGACTTCACCGAATGGATGGAGCAGAACAAAGATGAATTGCTTGCCTTACAAATTTTCTACAACCTCGCGTACCGAATAAACCGCAACTACATCCCTTTAAGTTATGGGATGCGTTTGCAGAAATAGAAGACAAAGCAGACGAAGGAAAATTAGTGCATCGCCTGCCTCGCTCCAACAGCCCGAAGAAGGAATTGATGGCTTTGGTGGCCGTGGTGAGAAAGGCATTGCAGATTGATGAGTATTTAGTTGCGTTTGAGACAGTAGTTGACAGGAATTTTCAGGAGTGGGTGTTTAGAAAACAAGCTGGAGCCACTAAGTTTACAGAAGAACAAATGCATTGGTTGCGAATGATGAAAGAGTACATTACCAACAGCTTTCATATTGAACGCGAAGATTTTGACTACAACCCTTTTAATGCCTTAGGCGGATTGGGTAAAATGTGGCAATTGTTTGGCGAACAGACCGATGAGATTATTAATGAATTAAATGAGGCATTGGCGGCATAAATTGTCTTAACCGTGATTAGAAGGATTATTAGATTACCTTGATTACAAAATTGGTCAGCTTTGATTACTCATCAAATAAGAATCAAGGCAATCCTATTATCAGGAAAAATCATGGTACAGACTGTTAGAAGGATTATAAGATTATCTTGATTATTCTTGATTATGAAATTTGAAGACTTGACCGGAAGGATAATTGGTTGTGCGATGGAAGTTCACAAGCGATTAGGGAACGGTTTTCAGGAAGTTATTTATCAAAGGGCTCTTCAAATTGAAATGGGATTGGCTCGATTAGATTTTGTAAGAGAAATGGAGATGCCCATTTTTTATCGGGAAGAAGAAATAGGAACGAGAAGAGTAGATTTCTTTGTCGAAAGTAAAATTATGGTTGAGTTAAAGGCTGTAATCTAATTGGAAGATGTGCACCTTGCTCAAGCTATGAACTACCTGGAAGCTTACAAAATGGAAATCGGCTTGCTAATAAATTTTGGGGCCCGAAGCCTTGAATTTAAAAGAGTTCACAATAATAAATTGCTTGACAAATGAGAATCAAGGCAATCTTTAAATCAGGAAAAATCAAGGTACAGACAATGTGGCAATTGTTTGGCGAACAGACCGATGGGGTGCATTTCAAAAATACAATATATTCAAGCAGCGATTTTAAATTCGGTTTGGACAAGTTTGATCACTTCGCCCCATTGGTTATTCATTTTAGTGACC
>JAYVMP010000216.1:0-3400 GCA_043758895.1 Bacteroidota bacterium | reverse complement strand
TTATCCATGTCATTGATGTTTGTTTGCACTACAAAAATGACATAAAAAAGGGTGGCTTAAACTCCACCCTTTACAATTACTTAGTCGGACAACAGTGATATAAAATGATATATTTCATCATTTCAATTTCTTACAACACGCATGCCGAAAAATCGATTTTACAATTATCGCTGGAGAATTGTGGCACTTTTGTTTTTTGCGACCACCATCAATTATATCGATCGCAACGTGCTGTCGTTTACGATGATCGATGAATCATTTCGCAAAGCCATGCTGGGCTTGCCTGAGAAGGCAACACTTACCGAGGCGCAAATCAATTACTTTAAGGAATTAATGGGCTATGTGGATGCCGCTTTTAAAACGGCTTACGCTATTGGCTTTCTTTTGGTGGGTTGGTTCATTGATAAAGTAGGCACGCGCATTGGCTTCGCCTGGTCGATTGTGGTATGGAGCCTGGCGGGCATGGCCAATGCATTCGTCACTTCAATCCGCGGATTAGGTTTCACACGTTTTATGTTGGGGGTTGGAGAGGCCGGCAATTTTCCATCGGCTATCAAATCCGTGGCGGAATGGTTTCCAAAGAAAGAACGTGCCTTTGCTGCAGGTGTTTTGAATGCAGGAACCAACGTGGGAGTTATTGCTACAGCTTTTGTTGTCCCCTACTTAATCTTCCATTACGGTTGGCGGATTTCTTTTGTTGTTACGGGGGCGTTGGGCATGGTGATGGTTTTTTTTTGGTTGAAATTCTATAAAAAACCGGAGGAGCATCAGCGGATCACCCAGGCAGAATTGGATTACATTCGAAGTGATCGGGAGGTGGAGCCAAACGCAAAAATATCCTGGGCGAAACTGCTCACTTTTAAACAAACCTGGGCATTGGTGGTATGTAAATTCTTGGCCGACCCGATCTGGTATTTTTATCTGACCTGGCTCCCCGATTTTTTTAATTCCAGTGAATCGCTCGATCAAAAGCTGGACCTTAAAAACATTGGCGTTCCCTTTTTATTGATTTACCTGATCTCCGATGTCGGGAGTATTTTTTTTGGATGGCTTTCTTCTTTCTTTATTAATCGCGGATGGAATATTGGCAAGGCGCGTAAAACGACTATGTTTTTGTGTGGGCTTTGCGTGGTGCCCATTTTTTTTGCCTCCCTTACGCATAACATCTACCTTGCCGTAGCGTTGATCGCCTTAGCAACGGCCGCTCATCAGGGCTGGTCTGCCAATGTTTATACCATGGGATCCGATTTATTTCCAAAAAATACAGTCAGTTCGGTAATTGGCATGGGCGGAATGTTTGGCTCAGTGGGCGGAATTATTTTAGCGTCCACGGCAGGCCTGATACGCGTGAAGTTTGGTTATCTTCCATTGTTTATCATGGCCGGAATTAATTATCTTTTGGCTTTGGCAATAGTTCAACTGTTGATTCCGAAGTGGCAAGCGGTTAGTGAGAAATTAGCAGTTGTACGCTAAAATGAAGCTAAAGCGCAACACTTAATTCACTTCCAATGAATCTCTTACAGACATGGCGTTGGTTTGGCCCCGATGATCCGGTAAGCCTCGCGCACGTACGACAGGCGGGCGCAACGGGCGTTGTTACAGCGCTGCATCATATTCCCAACGGATATGTATGGCCGCTTCGGGAAATTGAGAAGAGGAAAAGGGAAATTGAACGAGCCGGACTCAGCTGGTCGGTGGTGGAGAGTGTACCAGTCCACGAGGATATCAAAAAACAAAAACCCGGATTTGAGAAGTATATAGAAAATTACAAGCAAACGATCCGCAACCTGGCGAAGGGCAACATTAAAACGGTGTGTTATAACTTCATGCCCGTGCTGGATTGGACACGAACGGATTTAGCGTACGAACTTCCCGATGGTTCAAAAGCGCTTAGGTTTGATGCTACTGCTTTTGCCGCCTTTGATCTTTTTTTGTTGAAAAGAAAAAATGCACTCCGTGATTATAGCGAATCGCAAATCAAAAAAGCGTCTGCTCATGTTTCCGCGCTGAGCAAAAAGGAAAGACAAAACCTGAAGCAAAATATTTTAGCAGGTTTGCCGGGAGCGGAAGCGGGTTATTCACTTAAAGAATTTCAGCAGGCGTTGGATGAATACCAATCCATCGATAGCAAAAAATTAAGCCGCCATCTTTATGATTTTATAAGGGCTGTTGCGCCAGTGGCAGAAGAAGCGGGGGTTCGATTGGCAATTCATCCAGATGACCCTCCTTATCCCATCTTTGGCCTGCCCCGTGTAGTGAGCACTGAACCCGATGTGAAAAAAATATTGATGACTTACGATTCCCCCTTTAATGGCTTTTGCTTTTGCACAGGTTCATTTGGCGTAAGGCCGGACAATGATGTGGTTGGCATGGCAACCCGATTGGGGAACAGAATAAATTTTATCCACTTGCGAAGTACTATTCGTGAAGATAAAGGAAATTTTTATGAAGCCGATCATTTGGGTGGCGATGTGGATATGGCGGCCGTGATGGCAGCCTTAGTGATGGAGCAACAGAAAAGAAAGGAGTCGATTCCCTTTCGGCCTGATCACGGACACCAAATGCTGGACGATCTTCAAAAGAAAACTAATCCTGGCTACTCCGCCATTGGTCGGTTGCGTGGCCTTGCCGAACTGCGCGGGCTTGAACTGGGGATTCTTCATATCTTGAAAATAAATAGACCGACAGAATGAATTCCAATAGCATTTTTATAACGAACGATTTTCTGTTAGGAAATAAACAGGCGATTGACCTTTACAAAAACTTTGCAGCCAAATATGCTATTTTGGATTACCACAACCATCTTGCACCAAAAGATGTAGCCGAGAACAGAAAATTTAATAACCTCACCGAAGCATGGTTAGACGGTGATCATTATAAATGGAGGGCCATGCGCATCAATGGCGTTGATGAAAGATTTTGTACAGGCAATGCCACTCCGGATGAAAAATTTAAAGAATGGGCAAAGACAGTTCCGCACACGTTGCTTAACCCGCTCTATCACTGGACGCACCTCGAACTAAAAAATTATTTTGGGATAACTTTACTCTTGAACGAACGTACTGCGCCCGAAATCTACAGACAGTGCAACACTCTTTTACAACAACACGACTTTAAGGCACAAGCCTTGTTGAAGAAAATGAAGGTGGAAGTTATTTGTACAACGGATGATCCTGCGGATAGCCTGGCGCAGCACCAAGAATTTTCTGGGCAGGCAACGGGATTAAAAATGTATCCTACTTTCCGCCCTGATAAGGCGTATGCCGCAGAGGATTCCGTAGCCTATAATTCTTATCTTGACCTGCTTGGTGATGCTGCAAAGATACCGATCAACACATTCGATGATTTATTGGCGGCTTTGGAAATACGAATAGAATTTTTTGATTCGATGGGTTGCCGT
>JAYVMP010000215.1:0-7378 GCA_043758895.1 Bacteroidota bacterium | reverse complement strand
TTTGGACCGGTTTCGATTTGTAACTTTTTGAACTACAACAGAAACATAGGTACATAGGATTGCACATATACCTACTTGTACGTGAACTATGTGGTAGCTAAAAGATTATCTAAGATTACCAAAATCTTATCATAACCTAAATGGAAAATTTCAATACCGAAGCATTCAATGAACTAATCCGCTCACGTAGATCTGTTTTTCCAAAAGACTACACCGGAGAAAAAGTTGATGACGCTATCATTCAACAACTATTGGAAAATGCCAACTGGGCACCCACTCACAAACTTACTGCACCCTGGCGATTTGTAGTCTTCACTGGAGAAGGGTTAAAAAAATTAGCTGATTTTCAAAGTGAGTGCTATAAACAAGTGACGAAAGCCAACAACACCTTTGATGAAGGCCGGTATCAGGGATTGAAGACAAAACCTTTTGATTCACCGCATATCATTGCCGTGGGCATGAAACGCGATGAGAAAAAAAGTCTGCCCGAATGGGAAGAATTAGGTGCTGTGTTTTGTGCCATCGAAAATATTTACCTTACTGCAACAGTGTACGGCATTGGCTGTTACTTTAGCACTGGAGGCATCACCAATTTTGAAGAAGCCAAATCCTTTTTTGGATTGGGAAAAGAAGATAAATTGTTGGGCTTTATTCATGTCGGCATGCCGAAAACAACACCATCAGCCGGAAGAAGAAAACCAATAGACGATAAAGTAAAATGGATAACAGCATAATCACAAAAGCAACCATTGAAGCGGCTCATAAAAGCATAAAACCCTTTATCCATCACACCCCCGTATTAACCAGCGTGAGCCTTGACGACATCGCAGGGTGCCATCTTTATTTTAAGTGCGAAAATTTTCAGAAGGTAGGAGCCTTCAAGGCGCGAGGTGCAATGAACGCTGCCCTTCTTCTTCCAGAAGGCCAACGCAATAAGGGATTGGCCACACATTCCTCGGGCAACCACGCTCAAGCGATTGCCCGAGCCGGGAAAATTTTGGGTGTGAAAACCTATATCGTGATGCCGCGTACTGCGCCTGAAATTAAAAAGAATGGCGTGCAAGGTTATGGTGGCGAAATTTTTGAGTGCGAGCCTAATTTAGCTTCTCGCGAAGCAACCTTGGCAGAGGTGATAAAAAAAACGGGAGCCAATGAAATCCATCCGTTCAATAATTACGAAGTGATTGCCGGACAAGCAACGGCTGCAAAAGAATTGTTTGAAGAAGCACCAAAGTTAGATTTCATCATTGTGCCTGTTGGTGGTGGTGGATTGCTGAGCGGCACGGCTTTGGCTTCAAAATATTTTTCTCCTTCTACCGAAGTGATTGCCGGGGAGCCGGCTGGCTCGGACGATGCGTTTCGTTCGCTGAAGAGCGGGAAAATTGAACAAGCACAATCCCAATCCATTGCCGATGGTTTGCTTACCACACTTGGCGACAAAACCTTTCCGATCATCAAGGAATTGGTAAAAGAAGTGATCACCGTAACCGATGATGAAATCGTTGCCGCCATGCGGTTGATCTGGGAGCGACTGAAAATTATTGTCGAACCGTCATGTGCTGTTCCCTTCGCTGCGGTTTTAAAAGACAATGGGAAATTCACCGGTAAAAATGTCGGGATAATTTTATCGGGCGGAAATGTGGATTTAGGAAAAATTGCAAGGTATTTTTAAAGTTAAATTATAACCTTTCACAAAATACAGCAATCAACTACGCCTCGGTAAAGAAAATTTTCATATACATTTACGGCTTAAACTTTTAACTTATGAAATGCCCATCGATGAGTAAGAACAAATCAACATATTTGATGGCCTTGGCAGCTGTATTGTTTTTTGGGTGCTCTCAAAAGATATTCTTTGATACCAGTGTGTCTGCCAATTTCAAAGCGTACAAGAGAACCTTTGCCTTTTTGCCCCCGATTGACAGTGCGAAAAGTTCGCTGTTCGAAAATGGTATTATGAATGAAAATATCCGGGTAGCGATTTTGTCCGAGATGAAAAAAAGAAATTATACTGCCGACACGTTAGCTCCCGAATTATTGGTAAAGTTTCACCTTATGGTGGAGAATAAGGAAGATGTTGTCAATTCACCGATTTTCTCTTATGGTGGAGGGTATGGCTATGGTGGAGGGTATGGTGGAATGTATGGGAATCCCTATTATAATTTTTCTAGCCCAATCTATTTAGGAAACGATATTGAAAAGGTGGATTACGAGCAAGGTACCTTGGTGATTGATGTGATTGAGAGAAGCTCCGGAAAACTTGTATGGAGAGGCTGGTCTGTTGGAGACGTAAATAATCCACAGCAATACACCAACGAGTTGCCAAATCTGATCGCCCGTATTTTCAAGAACTACCCAATAAAAATCCAATAATAAGAAAAGCTAAACGTCTCTCCCCTATCTGATGGGCTCGTTCCTATCCTCGCTGTGATTATGTTGATTTCTTAAGGTGAAGGGAATACGTTTGATATGCGGGTTCCAAATAGGTAATTGAACATGCATTTGATAAGTTTAATACTTCGTCAACTGCACGTTTGCCAATCGTCAACCAATTTATTTCTCCAAACTCCCCACCATCTTTTCAGGTCGCACCCACTGATCAAATTGTTCAGCGGTAAGCAACCCTAACTCCACGGCTGCTTCGCGCAGGGTTTTGTTTTCCTTGTGGGCAATCTTGGCAATCTTGGCGGCATTTTCATAACCAATATGTGTGTTCAAAGCCGTCACCAACATTAATGAATTTTCCATGTGCTGTTTGATGATCGGAAGATTCGGCTCAATACCAATGGCGCATTTGTCGTTGAAGGAAACACAGGCATCACCGATCAGTCGTGCACTTTGCAAGATATTAGCGGCAATCACAGGTTTGAAAACATTCAATTCAAAATGCCCCATCGAGCCGCCAAAAGAAACGGCCACATCATTGCCGATTACCTGAGCGCAAACCATGGTGAGAGCTTCTGGCTGGGTGGGGTTTACTTTGCCCGGCATAATGGATGAACCGGGTTCATTGTCGGGAATAATGATTTCACCAATTCCGGATCGCGGCCCGGAGCTCAACATGCGAATATCATTTCCAATTTTCATGAAAGAGACGGCAGCGCGTTTCAACGCACCGGAAAGTTCCACCATGGCATCGTGTGCCGCGAGGGCTTCAAATTTATTGGGAGCCGTGATGAATGGAAAGCCCGTCAACTCAGCAATCTTCTTTGCTACAAGAACATCATAACCATTCGGTGTATTGAGTCCCGTTCCGACTGCTGTACCTCCCAGCGCCAATTCGCGCACAGCTTCCAGCGCATTTTTTATGGCACGCATGCTGTTGTCAATTTGCTGCACATAGCCGGAAAATTCCTGGCCAAGGGTAAGCGGTGTGGCGTCCATAAAATGGGTGCGGCCCGTTTTTACGATATTTTTAAAATCACCCACTTTTTTTGCAAGTGTGTCGCGCAGCATTTTCATTCCCGGCAAGGTGATCTCCATCACTTGCTTATACGCTGCAATGGACATCGCGGTAGGGAACGTATCGTTGCTCGACTGCGACTTGTTTACGTCATCATTGGGGTGCAGCACTTTTTTTTCGTCCGTCAGTTTGCCGCCACTGAGCACGTGCGCACGGTAGGCAATTACTTCGTTGGCGTTCATGTTACTTTGCGTGCCCGAACCGGTTTGCCAGATCACCAACGGGAACTGGTCATCCAATTTTTTTGCTAAAATTTCATCGCATACTTTTCCAATCAAATCCATTTTGTCAGCAGTGAGAACACCCAGTTCGTGATTCGCTTGAGCGGCTGCCTTTTTTAAATATGCAAAGGCATAAATAATTTCGTGCGGCATACTTGCCTCCGGCCCGATTTTAAAATTGTTGCGCGACCGTTCTGTTTGCGCGCCCCAATATTTGTCGGCAGGCACTTGCACCTCGCCCATGGTGTCTTTTTCGATGCGGTGGTTCATTGGATTTTATTTTATACGACAAAAATAAGCATTTCGATTATAGTAGGCAGCAGACAGAATGCAAGTACTCTTTGGTTACCATGATCCGGTTAATCAAATGTTGCGAATAGACAATCTGATGGATGTGAAAGTGGCTGGCGTATTCAAGGACGTTCCTTTCAACTCAAGGGTTCATTCGCTCTAAATTCATTTCGAGTTGGGACTTGTGGGTCTCATCCAATCTATGGATGAAGGATGATGAAAACAACTGGAATAGCAATGATATTAATTTCACCGACATCATCACCTTTGTCGAAATTGAGCCTACTACCTTCCTTTGAAGAATCCGAATTAATTTTCTTTCAGTGGGCTGTTCATCCAATAGTTAGATGATTTTAATTGCGTTGAGTCAATCTGGTTTTTATTAAGAGGTGTCTGTTTAGAAATGAATGAGCCAGTGTCATGTTGTGCAAAAGCAGGATTTAATTTTTGCAAAAAAAGCTCGCGGAACTGATTTACATCTTTATATTTTATTATGTTTAATCCATTGCCTTAGGTATCCCTGATATTTTTGAAATTGGTGTAGATTTTTGAGGCGGAAGCAGGATTAATTTCACGCAAAGAAAATTCTTGCATCCTTTCAAGAACAATCTTAATCTCTTTTTCACTTACGTTAGATAATTCAGCATGATCGATTTTGAATGGTTTTGTATCGAATTTTAAATCGTAATTCTTTGGGTTTAAGGCAGAAGTTTTTTCTGGTTTGTGATTGAATGTTACAAAAAATGAATTTTCAGCCCTATCTAAAACAATATTCAATACTTCAAAGCTCTTTTTTTTTGATTTAAAAAAATTATTGAAAGAGATGTAGTTTAAAAACATCAAAGAGTCTGCCCGCGCGTATTCCACCTTGATGTTATATAAGAGCTTTTTCTTGCCAGATTCTTTCAAGTAGGTCGAATAGATTAGTTTGTGGATAGCGTAATTTCCGTGCTCGATAAATATTTCACCTTCCGCCACGTGACTCCCTCCAGTGAGATAGTAAAGGGATTGAAATGATATATGGTAAAGGGGAAGATCATTTAAATAAACAGTCTCCAGCAATTTGAAAAAATGATTTTTAATAAAGTCGGAACTAAATTCATTGACAAAGGAATACGAGCCGACTTTGTTATTCCGAATGGCATCGTGGATTCTCAATAGTGACAATTCGTTGCCACCAAAAGAAAATAACGTTGCCGTAGGAACAAATTTATTGCCCCCCAAACTATTGTTGTCATAAGCAATGGCTGTCACGGAATCCATTCGGAAGGTCTTGTTCGGCCTATATTGGTAAAGTTTTATTTTGGTAGAAAGAAAGTCATTTTTATCAAACCCTTGATCAAAAACACCAACAATGGCTTCGTTTAAATTAACATACTCGTTTTCTTCTCTTTGATAATCCCTATAGTAGCCGACATAAGAAAAAGGAGAGCCAGGATAGTTTTGTGGTATATTTTTGATTGCCAACCTTACGATTCGATTTGCGGTAAGCCTCCTTCTATGAGCAGTTACTACTACTTCGTGCAATTGAACAGAAGAGGCTTTAAGTTTTATAATGTTTAGTTTATCCTTTATTAAATCCTTTGTTTTTATTACCTGATTGTTGTAGCCAATACATGTGATTATAAGGGAATCTATGACTGGCCGGTATTGACCAGGGATTTGAAAATCGCCTTCTACATTACTTATGACCCCCCAGCTAAACCTTTTGCCTTTCATAATTTTTACCGTTGCAAAAGGGACAGGCAGCCTTGTTTTATGGTCGATGATTTTCGCTTGAATGGCAGTAGAATCCTGCGCACAAGTAAAAATATTCGGAAAAAAAAGGAGAAACAATAAAACAACGAGATGATTCGAAATTTTCCCCATCAAGCAAGCAGCGAATTAGAATATAAAGCTACACTTGTTGTAGTTTTATAAAAAATTGGAAAATTTTAATCTTTGTTGATGCTCTTTGGTCGTTTGCAAAGGGCACATTGTAATGTAAGATAATTGAGACCTATCCGTTCATCGAAGATAAAAACTCTTCGTTGTTGCGGGTGCCTTTCATTTTTGACTGTAAAAATTCCATGGCTTCGATCGAGTTCATGTCGGCCATGAACTTGCGCAAGATCCACACGCGTTGCAGCTCCTCTTCTTTCATCAACAAATCTTCGCGTCTTGTGCCAGAAGCAGGCACATCAATAGCGGGATAAACCCTGCGGTTGGAAAGCTTGCGGTCCAACTGCAACTCCATGTTGCCCGTGCCTTTGAACTCTTCAAAGATCACCTCATCCATTTTAGAGCCAGTATCAATCAAGGCTGTGGCAATGATGGTAAGCGAACCTCCATTCTCAATTTTGCGTGCGGCACCGAAGAAACGTTTTGGTTTATGTAGCGCGTTGGCATCCACGCCACCTGATAAGATTTTTCCTGACGATGGAACTACTGTGTTATAAGCTCGCGCCAAGCGAGTAATAGAGTCGAGAAGAATCACCACATCGTGGCCACACTCGGTCATCCGTTTGGCTTTTTCTAAAACAATACTTGCCACTTTCACATGGCGATCGGCCTGTTCATCAAAGGTAGAGGCGATCACTTCAGCCTTTACGCTACGCGCCATGTCAGTAACCTCTTCCGGGCGCTCGTCAATGAGCAGCACAATGAGATAAACTTCGGGATGGTTTTCGGCAATCGCATTGGCAATGTTTTTCAACAAAACGGTTTTACCTGTTTTGGGCTGTGCCACAATCATTCCGCGTTGTCCTTTACCTATCGGTGAAAATAAATCCAAAATGCGCGTGGACATGTTGTCGTGCGTGGTACTCAGTTTCAATTTCTGTTCGGGAAACAGTGGTGTGAGGTATTCGAAGGCAACCCGATCGCGGATTTCTTCAGTAGTTTTTCCATTGATGCTGTCAACTTTCAATAGTGCAAAATATTTTTCGCCTTCCTTAGGCGGACGGATCTGACCTTTTACAGTATCGCCTAATTTCAGGCCAAACAATTTTATCTGCGAAGGCGACACATAAATATCGTCTGGGCTGGCGAGGTAATTGTAATCGGATGAACGGAGAAATCCATAACCATCCTGCATGATTTCCAACACACCCTCATTGCTGACAACGCCATCAAAGTCGCGGACAGAGTTGACGTTATTTTGTTTTGGTTGTTGAAAATTAGGGTTAGGGTTTGCCTTTTGATTTTGAAAAGGTTTTTCTTCACGAACTTCATTAGGTGACTCGGTTTCCTGCACCTGAACAACAGGTGTTTCCGGTGTTTCTGTTGGCTCATCAAAACGGGGCACGTTTGGCGAGGCTTCAATGTCCATGCTCTCAAGCATTTCTTTACTGGAAAGTTCTTTGGCGGCCAAAGAGGCAACCGCAGCGAGTGGGGGTGCTACGTTCTCACGTTTGCGCGGACG
>JAYVMP010000214.1:0-12448 GCA_043758895.1 Bacteroidota bacterium | reverse complement strand
CGTTGTTGAAGAAATAGGATGTGGGGTTTGAGGAGATCGATTTCATCATCAGCCCAGAGGATCGTGTATCTTTGCATGGTAATCAGTAAAATGGAAAGTTACATTTTTCTAACCTTTTATCGGCAACCTTAGGAATCTTTACCAGGTTTAGGAAGAAAACGGGGATCGGTTACGAGGCTCCGGTTATCTTGAGTTTTCTTTGAAGGATGGTTCTCTCAAACCAAAGCTGGAAGCCCGGATCCAAAAAGAAAACGCCATTTGTATTCACATCAATGAGTTCCTTTTGGATCAATGCTTTTTTTATTTTTTGTACATTGGCCGAGGTGCCCAAATGATAATCATTGAGCACATCCTTTGAACTCAGCCCCTTATGCACTCCATGCGCTATAGCTTTCAAAAAATTGTGCTGCGCAAAGGTCAGTTCTTCTGAGTCGCGGGTGTAGAGCAGGGAGTTCTGATCCAGCAAAGTTTCCACGGCCTTTTCGACCAACTCGTAGGAAACTGACTTCGTGGTGGACACCCACACCATGTGCGAAAGTTGCTGTACATAATACGAGTGGTCTTCCACTACTGAGGCAATGGTGTCGGCCAGTTTTTCAGAAATGGTTTTCTTAGTGGAGGCAAATTGCCGGCAAATGAATTTTACCCATTCAGCCCGTTCGATTTTAGGCAGATACATTACATCTCCAAACTTGTAAAAAGGCATCGACTGTTTTTCAAAAAGTGTGGCCATCAGGTGTTGCTTGCTGCCGTATAAACAATACGTCACATCATAGTGATGTTGCCATTCCGTTCGCAGTCTTTTTTGAAAGAGCAGGGGTTCGTTAAAGGAAGCGCAGTTTTGAAATTCATCAATACAAACTATGAAGTGAAGTTTCTTGCTTTCGGCTATTTTCTGTGGAAGGTTCAATATTTCTTTATAATGTTTTGCCAATTCTTTCCATTCAAAACTCAGCTCAAAATCATGAACCGGGTCACTGCCTAAAGAAATTTTTGGGGTGATGTGTTTTAAAAACTCTTTTCCTGTTTGTATCCATTCCGTTAGTTTATTGGATGTTGCCTTGATGGTTTCCAGTGCCAATAGCGTAAAAAAATCCTGCTCGTTGCGCACGCCCATCAAGTCAAGCATCACCAGTTTGGTTTTTCTACCCTGAATTTCATTGGCTACTTTTTTTACCAATGATGACTTGCCCCAGCGCCTGGGCGAAATCAAAATGGTGTTGATGCGGCTTATTAAATTATTGCTCAACCGGTGAACATCCGCTGTGCGATTAGTAAAGGTTTGTTCGCGCACGGTCTTGCCGTAGAGAAAAGGAGACTCCATGCCTCAAAAATAGGTGCTATTTTATAACTAACCAAAAGGTAAGTTACCAAAAGGTAAGTTACCAAAAGGTAAGTTGTCACTAAAATCAGAGCCGGGTATGTGTCTAAAAAGCCACATCCATGTTTGGCCTCCGAGAGCTCAACGGCTTCGGCTCGCTAGTACGCGGGTGGGATTCCATCACCGTGTTGTTGCAGGAATAAAATAGAGACCTGAGCAGATCAATTTCACCGTCAGCCCAAAGGATGGTGTATCTTTGCATGGCGTTATAAAAAATTAAGTTACGTTTTAATCCCTCGCGGGAGAATGAAACCTCGATTGAATAAAAACAAAATCATTAATGATCCGGTCTATGGGTTTGTTGCCATCCCCAGTGCCTTGATCTTCGATCTGATTTCGCACCCGTACTTTCAGCGGCTGCGTTTCATCCGACAGCTGGGAGTGAGCGATTTTGTTTACCCCGGTGCCGTTCATACCCGCTTTCACCATGCGCTTGGCGCCATGCACCTAATGGGCCGCGCGCTGGAGAGCCTGCGGAAAAAAAATATTGAGATCAGCAGCGATGAACTGGAGGCTGCCCAGATTGCCATCCTTCTGCACGACATCGGGCATGGGCCGCTCTCCCACTCGCTGGAAGAAACCTTGCTGCCCGGCATCCACCATGAAAGCCTCTCGTATTTGTTTATGAAGGCATTGAACAAAGAATTCGGTGGAATGCTTGACCTCGCCCTGAAAATTTTCCGCAACAGTTACGCGCGCAAATTTTTTCATCAACTTGTCAGCAGTCAATTAGATATTGACCGTTTGGATTACCTGAAGCGCGACAGTTTTTTTACAGGCGTGATGGAGGGCACGATTGGCATCGACCGGATCATTGCCATGCTGCATGTGCATGACGATCAACTGGTGGTGGAAGAAAAAGGGATCTTCAGCATCGAAAATTTTTTGCAGGCGCGCAGGCTGATGTATTGGCAAGTGTATCTCCACAAAACGGCTGTGAGTGCCGAACGCATGCTTGTGAACATCGTGAGGCGAGCACAATACATAGTGCTTGCAGGCCAGGAAATAAACGGCAGTGAGGCCTTACTCTGGTTTTTGAAAAATCCGTTTTCGCTAAGTGAATTCTCCCATCTGCCCGAAGCATTAGAAATGTTTGGACAGCTGGACGACCACGATATTTGGGGATCGATCAAACTTTGGCGCAACCACCCCGATGCCATTCTCTCGGGGCTGTGCAATCGTCTTTTGCAACGTGACATTTTTCAAATCCAATTGACAACGGCTCCCATAAAGAAGACACAGATAGAAAAAGTGCGGCTTGAAATACACCATGCCTTTGGTGTGCTGCGCAACGATGCCAACTATCTATTTTCACACGGCACAGTGAGTAATGAAGCTTATGTTTCGGGCGGCCAGGCGATTAATATCCTCCTGAAAAATGGCCAAGTGATAGACTTGGTGCAGGCAAGCGACCTGCCCACGATACAGGCGATGAGCAAAATCGTGAAAAAAAACTATTTATGTTGGCCTAAAAACCTATTTTTGTCTAACAGCCATTAGGTTGCTTGATCATTGAGCATCAGTAGTTTGTATCATTTTTTAAGTTTTAGTCCAGGCTTTTTATTTTTAAATTCCAACTCCTTTACCTATGGAATTCACTATTAATCAAATCGCAGGCATGCTAAAAGGCAGAGTGCAAGGTGATGGCACGGAGAAAATAAACATGCTGGGCAAAATACAGGACGCAAAAAAAGGACAGGTTACTTTTTTATCGAACCCCAAATACGAGCAATTCATTTACACCACACAGGCCAGTGCGGTGATTGTAAAAAAAGATTTTCAGGCACGCAAAGAAATCACAACCACGCTCATTCTTGTAGATGACCCGTACTCCAGTTTTACCGTGCTGTTGGAAGAATACCATAAAGCCATTAGTTTTCAAAAAGTGGGTGTGGAAGAACCCAGTTTCATGGGCAAGAATGTTACCGTTGGGGAGAGTATTTATCGTGGAGCTTTTTCGTACATCGGCAGCAATGTGACCGTGGGCGACAACGTAAAAATTTACCCGCACGTATTTATTGGCGATGATGTAACCATTGGCAACGACACAATACTTCATGCCAACGTGAAACTTTATGCCGGCACCAAAGTAGGCAATAACTGCGTGATCCATTCGGGCACAGTGATCGGCAGCGATGGCTTTGGTTTTGCCCCGCAAGAAGATGGCTCCTACAAAACCATTCCACAGCTCGGCAATGTGATCATTGAAGACAACGTGGCCATTGGTGCCAACACGGTGATCGACTGCGCCACCCTTTACGGAGACGCTACCATTATCCGGCAAGGTGTAAAACTGGACAACCTGATACAGGTTGCCCATAATGTTGAGATCGGAAAAAATACAGTAATCGCTGCCCAGGCAGGCATCTCCGGCTCTTCTAAAATTGGTGAGGGTTCGGTGCTTGGTGGGCAAGTGGGTATTGCCGGCCATTTGGTGCTGGCCAACCACACGAGCATTGGCGCGCAGGCAGGCATCGGCAAATCCATCAAAGAAGAAGGCGTAAAAATCATTGGCTCCCCGGCATTTGACGTCAAAGAATATTTTAAAGCCTACGCAGTGTTCAAGCGGCTGCCGGACCTGAACGAGCGCCTTCGCGAATTGGAAAAAAGGATATTGCAACTCAATGGCTCCCTCGAAAGTCAGATCGAAAAGATGGAAGGAAACGGGTGAACGTCTTTCCGGCCTGGGTTTGTGGAGGAGCTAATCTAATCCGATGGAACCTCAATGATTGCACTTTATCAGCCATCACCCACAAGGCCAGAAGGGAAGTGTAGCTCCCGCCTCGCTCAATCCATTCAAACAATTCGTAATGAGGATAAAAAAGCTCGCTGGCCATTTTCCAAATGAAAAGAGTAAGGATAAAGGGTCGAATGGGTTTGATCAAAATCAGGAATGCAGCCGATACTTCAAACCACCCAATGCATGATGCAATAAAAGTAGCATTTTCAAAATGAAGCCCTATCAATTGATCAATTATCCCTTGCTTATGGATTAAGTTAAGCCAACCATGTCCAACCAATAGAAGAAAGACGACCATTCGCAAACCCAAAGACAGTTGTTCTATTTTCTTTTGTTCAACGTCAACTTTGGGAGAAATTCGTGTGAGCCAACTTTTAACGTTCGTCCAATCAAAACCCACCCACCAGAGCAACATAAGCGGTGCACCAAAATTTCCAGCGCGTTCAATAAATTCCGCAAAAGGCTCTCCGGATAAGGGACGCAATGAGGCGGTCACAATACCCCAAAGCACCAACCATGCAGCAATGGCACGCACAGGATAAATTAACATGGTTACCCCTAATGCAATATCGATACTGCCCACCAACGGCATCAATTCATAAGCCAGGTTGTGGCCGATGCCAAACACACCAAAGTAATTGCACCAAATCGGTTTGGTGATTATGCCAAATGCTCCGTGCCCAATAAAGCACATTGCTATTCCGATCCTTAGTATTAGGTAAATACACTTCAGTCCATCCATTTTTTTCAAATTATCCTCCATAGCTGGCCTGTTTCCGTTTTTTGTTTGTAATCAATTTTCCGATGATGAAATCGCCCACTTGTTTTCCCACCACTTTTCCAATTTCGCATGCTGGCAAGTAGTGAATCCCCCCATACAACCTGCTTACTGCAGCTTCTTGGCTGGCGTGCATAAACGACTTGAACTTCCGGGAGGGTATCCCATATTCTACTTCCGTGGAGTCTGAATACGAAAAGCTATCGCCAAATAAATCGGAGAGCGTGGTAGCCGCTGCGGCTGAAATTACACTATGGCCGCTTGTATATTCTGGAAATGGCGGGGTTTGCAGCACCGGAATCCAGTTTTCGTCAATGTATTGGTTAATGTAGGTTTCAGGGCGAATTAATGTTGACCTGTATTTTTCATCCCAGCAAATGATAAAAGCATCGGCCAGCGAAAACGAAACACGCAAATAGGCTTCTGCTGATTTTACCATATCGGCATGCGAACCCTCACAAGCAAGCCGGGTAATGTTGATCCAATGGCCTCCTGGAGAAATTTTTTTGGTGGCAAACATCACATGGCCACTCACATTCATAACGAAAGGATTACAATCCCAGAAGTTGGCCATAGCCCGTTGTTCTTCACTGAGATTTTTACTCATTTTGTAAACATAAAGAGCCATCTTGTAAAGCTCACTGTTCTTCTCTTTGGAAAAACCTGGCGGAGGCTCTGGCTTAAACTGTTGGGCGGAATCGATCACAAACGTTCGGATCATATTCCAGTGAGGCTCTACTGCATCCATGTAAGCAGGCGGGGTAGGTTGCCAGGTGGCCGGGTCTTGTTTGATGGAGTACTTGGGGAAAGTGCGGGATTCCTTGTAGTTATCTTCGGAAGACCATTTCAGCACATGCTTAGCGACAAGGTCTCCAAAGGCAACAGACCTTTCCATTACATCGGTTGGCACCTCCGCTTGTTTAAATTGTTGCATCTCTTTTTCATAAAATTTACCCAACTCATCTTCTGAAAAGATTAACGCTCTTCCCACTTTTAGCATCGCCTCTGTGGCAGCCAGTGGATAGCAGTATTCCTGGGTTGAATCAGGCTGGGGAAATTTTGCGAGATTCCGCAGTTGACCCGCCATACTTTGATAGTTCTTATCCTGATGGATAATGGCTTCATACCCGGCCAAGGCCGCGTAGGCATAAATTCGGCTGGCCACTGGCGGGGAGAAAATATCATGCACGATCCTGTCGGTAATTTCCTTCATCGACCGGTGCAAAAACTCAGGGTCCTGTACGTTAGTTCTGTAAGCGATGGAATTGTTTTTGCAAGTGGCAAAGAGTAAAACCAAAATCACAGAAAAAAGAAGCCTATCAATACGTATTAATTCATAGCTGGTTTTAGCGAAAGTTATTTTGTCCATAATGTATCCTCTTGTTTTATTTTATCACATTCCGAAACTCTAATGAGATAGTTTTTACACCGGCCTAATTCGCTCCGTCAGTCTTTGCAAAGTTTACCGTATAGGCTCCAATCCGTTGGCCATGCACTAAGCCTACTTCACAATCGATCCTATAATGGATCCCTCCGTATAGCCTCGATAGGGTCGCCTCTTGAGCTTGGGCATTGAAGTAGGTTGCCCCTGTTGGAAAAAGATAGGACAAGACCGTTGCCGCTGCCCCTGAAAAGGTGGAGTGGCCAGAGGCATACGAAGGAAAATTGGGAATACCCGTTCCTGTTTTTACGGAGGCATCCAGTTGCGTTGGCCGTGGGTTGTAGTAATAATATTTGCATTCCCAACAACCAATTGCCGCATCGTGCATAACCATGTTCAACAAGGCAAAAGCCCTGGCTGCCCGCACTTCGCTGAAGTGGGCATCGCGCACATAGCCTTCTGCAATTTGATTCCAATGCCCTGGCGGAGTTACTGTGTTTACTCCGTCCGCCCACTTCAATACTATGGCTTCCCGATCGCGGGTTAGGTTCTTTGAATAATATTTTACCTCGGCCAATTGTGCTTTCATCAAGTCGCTGGTAGCAACGGGTGGCGGCACAGGACGTTCATTAATAAAATCCGAATTGGCCATCATCCATCCCTTTACACCTAATCCCGGAGATGTTTTCGTCCCAAAAAATGGAAGCATTGGCGGGCGGGCGGGCGCATCAAGGCTTGTCCACGTGACCACATCACTTGCCATAACAGGAGTTGGCAGTTTAGCCCAATGTAACTTGGCAGTATCAACCAAGGCTTGCCATTGGGGTTGCGTACCAACAGAGCTTCCCATGCCATCAGCACCAGCTCTCGTGAGGTAATCCTGGGCAACGGCCTTTCCCAAAGCAAGGCCAACCGAAATGTCGCTGAGAGCGGCTTTGCCCGATAGCAGTGCTACGCTGCGTTGCTCACCCGCTTTCGTCACTATCTCTTCCACCGCTGCGGGGAACAAGGCCTGCAAAATGGTTTGCGCTGCCCCCGACATCACGGCTTCTTCTGAAGGGTAGGATGGGATATTCACTTTAGGCATCCATGATTTTACATTTTTGTCAACGAGGTAGGGCGATGGCCTCTTGTATTGATACTTATAATACCAGGCCGCCTTCAGCGCATCATACATGGCTGCACTCACATAGCTGTAGGCGCGGGCCGCATAGGGAGGATTGGCAAAGGGGAACTGCGGGTAGCCAAAAGGGTTGTTCACATCTGGAAAAATATACGTTCCGTTGGCCAAGGGAGCCGGAGGCAAGTTGAAACGCGCCACGAGTTCGCGAAAGATCTGGTTCCAGCGAAGTACACCTCCGTCACTCCAATAAGCTATAGCACTTTGCTGACTTGAAGACAATACGCTTTGAAGGTTTTTAACCGTTGCCAACTCTGTCTTGTAAGCGGCAGTCGATGTATCCGCAGGGGCTGGCACGGTTGCAACATATTTGGTGTACGAAGTAACCACAACAGGTTTCCAAGCACCCGCATTGCTATCCACGTTGGCTGGCACCAGGGGAAAAAGTCCTTCCGAGTAGTTTACTGGTTTATTGCAACTGGTAACTATCGTGAATGCAGTTACCGAAAGTAGGGCGGTAATAAATTTGAATGGGTTCATTATTTTACTGTTCAGTTTTTGTAAATGGAATATTGTACATCAGGCCAGCCATTACGGTAGTGCTTTGGCCCACGTTGCGGCCAGCCACTGTATAGCTTCCCCAAGCTCTTGCCGTAAGGCTGGCAACAAAAGGAACCTTCCACAACAGGGAAGCCCCAACTTTTGAATAGTTCATTTGATTGGATGCGAAAGGCATGTCTTGCCTGCGGATGTCGCTACCGCCCAGGGTATTTTGTTGCACATAAAATAATTCGGCATGCCAGTTGGGTTGATAATACCCTGCGCGCATGATGAAGTCGAACAGGTCAAACATTTGTACTTCATTGGAATAATACAATTGACCATTGGTATAGTAGGAAGATCGATCAAGGTAGATATTGCTTCGCCACGTGTAGGCACCCGATGCAGTAAAATTCCAAACCTTTTTTAGGGAATAGGTGGAGGTGAACCGGCCCGAAAAGTTTTTGCAGCCCATCCCAATCGACAAAGGAAGAAAATCAGGAGTATAGTTGCTCGCGGGCATCGAGTATGCTCCCAGCGCAAAAAAATTGAGGCGGTTTTGATTCCACTCTTTTTCTAAAAAATGATATTTTACTGCCAGGGTTATGTCTTGCAGGCCTTGTACACCATGCAACGTGCCACCGCTTGCCTTGGTCCACACGTAGGGAAGCAAAGCGATGAGGGATACTTTTTTATTCAACCCATAAACCCCCATCCAGGTTACATTTTGGGTTGTGACTGTTCCTATATTCTGATTGTCGCGCTTCAGCGTTCCTTCCCAATAATTTTTCCAACTGTCGGCACCATAAAACAGTCCTGTACACAAATTCTTTCGATCCATCATTATCCCGTCAGTGATAACCGGGGTTTGTGCCGTTGCCCCATAATCCAGGAGTAAAGCAAACCAAACCACATGTAGTTTTTTATCCATAGTAAAAGATTTTGTAAAGAATAAGTCCACACGCAGTTACTCGTGCAAACAGGTTGACTACCAATAAATGATTTTTCTGCAGCCACTTGGCCGGAAGAGAAATTCAACTAACAGAAAGGGACTTAGGGGGATATTTAATTTTATCCGAAAGAGAAAAAAAATAGTGCTGGTTGTAATCCGGATAGGTTACATTTTTTTTCCACCCTAAGGATTGGGATTCGATTACTGTTCCGGTCAAAAGATAGTCTTTAATGAACCATTGAATCAATTTGCTTTGCTGCTTTGAATTTACCGGATGATCCGAGAAGGTCCTCACATAATCGGTCAGGGCCTGATTGATGGCCTGACTATGGACATCTTTTATACAGACGATGGAGAGCGTATCACGATATAATTTTTGTTTCACCAGACGATACACTTCACCCTGGTGTTCAAACTCTCCGGTAACCCGCTCAAAGTTCTGGTGGTCCACCGAGTAGGGAACCGTCAATGCAATCTTAAACGTTATGGTCTCCGCATTCGAATATTGGTCGTCATCGAATTTTTCGTTTGCCTCTCGGGCGTATTTGAATTGGAGGCCAACGAAAATACCATAATACCCTACTGCATTGAGCAGGAACAATACGAGCATCGTTATGGTGAATATTTTTTTCAAGCTGGTCAAAGGTCAGGGAAAAAAATGATTTTTACAATAACCCAAATTTTGGGCATGTACAATCGTCAATTTAAAATTAAACTCAAACCCAACTAACCAAATGAAAACAACAACGCCATCAACATTGATTATTCACTACGCAGTCGGTTACCATTATGGTGCCGCACATGTACGTGCAGGGCACGGACGGCATCGCGCAGCCGCCAGCGCAAGTTGCTTAATCATGAACCTTGACGCCCGGGTGTGGGCAATTTGCATTGAGCAACCGAAACACCAGTTGAATAGTTTTTTATTTTGGCGATAGGGTTAACTTTATACAGCGATAGGAAGCAGATTAAAACAGATTATCACCAAATGAGGAAACGACCCATTTTCATTTATGCAGCAGCCGTTATTAGGGAGAAACTCCTATGCCATCACTACTACATGTTTTAAAAAAGCGAAAATTGAAAAATGTTAAAAGCAGGCAAGAAATTATAAAAAATGGCAACTCTATTCCGTTATCGTTTAGATTGATTGAATTGATTGAAATGCAAAAAATAAAAAGCTTTCTTCTGTACAGCAATGAAAAACAGATTACCCGTAAATGAAGAAAAGACCTATTTTCATTTATGCAGTAGCTGTCGTGAGTTTGGCAGCCTCTTGTTCTTTTGCTCATGCCCAAAACTTAGTGCCAAACCCAAGCTTTGAAGAATACAAAAAACTAAACTGCAGACAGTTGACGAATGATAACCCCCATCCGCAACAAACATTCGATTCATTATTATACTATTGGACTACACCTACAAATTCAATTGTTGAGCTACTCAGCAATTGGGTAAGTCCTAATTGTTCGGCCAATACAATTTGCAGTATACCCGAGTGTACCTCTAATCCCATCGCGTTTCACTGTTATCCTAAAGATGGTCACAATTTGGTCGGAATTCTCTTATTGGTTGTTTGTCAAGGAAAGTTTACAATTCTAGTATTGATTTTTCTTATAGACTAATTGACAGCGTCTATACAGAAGAGATCGGTGCCCCTTTTATTCCTAATGTGATTACCCCTAACGGGGATGGACTGAACGATAAATTTGTGGTAGAAAAAATACACTTCGGGTGGTGGTCGTTAGAGGTGGTCAACCGATGGGGCAAACAAGTGTACCAGTCTTTCGATTATCGCAATACCTGGACGGGTGATAACCTTAGTTCGGGTGTCTATTATTATGAACTGCAGCACCGCTGCCCGGGCATCAGTTACAAAGGATCTATAACAATTTTAAGATAAACTAAATTATAAATATTTTTATGGGTGTTTTTTCAAGATTGACATTCATTTTTTTAGCCATTTCAATTTCCGCCAATTGTCAGAAATTATCGTTTTTGGTTGGCGGCCAAGCTGTGTTTCCAAATGGCGACCTTAAATACGTTGCCGGTGTAGGGATAGGCGTATTCGCCAGATTTAATTATCCCCTGACCGAAAGGTTAAGTGCCATTGCCTCCATCGATGGTATTAGTTTTGCAAGAAAATCCACCATACTAAATCTCACCCCTTCACCCATTGAAGTGAAAACCAAAGTGGGCATTGAAACTTTGCAGCTTGGGGGCCGGTTTAATTTAGTGCAAAGCGTTAATAACAGTTTATATATAAGCGGTGAGTTGGGGGTAAGTGGACTCCATTTCAACATAACTGGAAATGGGAACACAGCCAGTGCAAATGATTATTATTTTTGTTATCGATACGGAGTAGGTTACACCATCAAACGGTGGGATGCACGGTGGTCTCAACAATTCATCAGCAGTGGCTCAAGTTCGTTTAATTTTTTTGCTCTGCAATTGGGGTATCTTCTACATTTTAAATGACAACTGGGTTAACCGGTTATTTGTCAACGCATTTTGGTCTACCTTGTTAAAAATTTAAAAAAAAAGAGGCATTCAATAAATTGCCGACCTTTCATTTTAAAAAACTAAGTAACCTTCTATCCGTTTATTCAGTTTATGCTTCACCCCACATTCTCCTGTTGCTGATTATGCAGCTTTATAAAATCTCAATGCGCGACACGCATTCGTTTCCCCATTTCTTCCTCGATTATATTTCTCACAACGACTCGCTCAAAAATTTTTATTACCGCTTTCCGGTCATAGAAAGTTTTGATGGTCAGATTCAAAAAAAAAATCTTTCTCGCAGCAAAATAAAAATGTTCTGAGTAACCAACCAAGGTGTAAAAATTTCATTGTCTGTAGAATCAAATCTGAGTTCGTTAAAAACTCCAACACATTTACGGTCACCGCAGGTCATCAGCTCTGCATTTTCACCGGGCCGCTCTATTTATTTTCAAAATTGTAACAGTGATCAACGTGTGCAAAAAATTGAAAGAGCAGTACCCGAATCTTGCTTATGTGGGCGGACCTGCTGAAGTGGTATATTGGTTACAGTTAAAAGAAGGTTTTTGATCATTTTCAAATTCCGTTCCCCATGTTGATGCCGCGCAATTTTGCAGCGGTCATGGATGAAGCTTCACACAGAAAATTTCAGAAATCTGGGCGCGCACGGTGTTCAACCCTTCTTCCAACCTATTAAACACGGTACGTGTCCAAGATGTGCAGCCAGCCGAACAAAAGAGCGATTGGCCGCGTAACTGTTGTTTTTGAAATGCGCTTTGGGTAAACTTTGCTGTGAACACTTCGCATAACGGAAACGATTTAAATTTTGTAAATTCATAAGGGTGCAGAAGCCAAACATGAAAAATCCCGATCTCTTCATCATTGCTTTCATTTTGTTGATCCGTTGTGGGGCATGTTCCGCACAAAATAGCAATGAAAAACCAAGCTTGTTTATTTTAGCCGGCCCGAGCTACCTGAATATCCGGGGTATAACCTACTCCAATAATTTTGTGCAAAAAGGCAAAGAGAGGTTAGGTTATCAATTGGGGTTGGGGTTGAC
>JAYVMP010000213.1:0-2491 GCA_043758895.1 Bacteroidota bacterium | reverse complement strand
AGGAAAGGAACAGCTTCAAAAACCTTTTCCGGGATAGGCCAATATTCCGGGGAGAACACAAAGGCATCAGGCATACCTGTAAAGGCGGGATGCGAAGAGCGGATCAAACCGTAGGTGATCAACAGCCCCGAGAAAGTGAATGCGTCCGAAAGCAGGAAGAACCACATCATGAGCTTGCCGTAGCTTACGCCCATAGGTGATACACCGCCATCCCAAAGGCCTCTTGATGGAACTGTAGTTGCAGTAGATTGTGACATGTTGCTTAGTTTACCTGTACAATAATAAGAAGACGAACAAATATAGCCAAAGACCTCCTAAAAAATGCCAATAGGTGGTGCACATTTCCATTTGGGCCATGTTTTTTGAATGGATTTTGCCCTTAAAAGCCGAGGTGCATACAATCAAAAGGAAAACGATCGCGCTGACGATATGGAGGGCATGCAATCCTGTTAAAATGTAGAGAAAAGAACCGGAGGGATTTCCAACTAAATAAACACTATTGGCCACCAACTGTTTCCAGCCAAAGAATTGCCCAACCAAAAAAGCAAGACCAAGAACCGATGTAATTAGTACCAGTACCTTTACTTTTTCTGCGTGATCTCTTTTGGCCGCAAAGAAAGCCCATTGCATGGCAATGCTGCTGACTACTATAATTACAGAAGTGACATAAAATAGAGAAGGCAATTCAAAATAAACCCAATTCCCTTCCGCCTGACGCACAATGTAAGCCGATGTCAACGACATGAACAACATCATCGCACTCGCCATGAAAAGCCACATCCCAAATTTCTTTGGGTGCATCGCCATCGGTTTCTTTGGCTCTTCTACAATTCTCATGTTCACTATATTTTCCATACTTATACTTTATCCAAAAAATAAGCTATCTGCACAATGGGCAAATATAAAAACGATCCGAACATGATCCGCAATGCGGATTGCCGGTTTCCTGTTTTCATCAACGAAAAAGTTTGTGCAAAAAAAACAACACCACAAACCGTTGCCACGATGGCGGAATTAAGTCCCGTGATACCAAATTTAGCCGGCAACAGACCCAACGGGATCAGAAACATTGTATAAACCATAATTTGAATAGCAGTATTCAAATCCTTGCCGCCTCCCGAGGGCAATAATTTAAAACCCGCCTTTTTATAATCATCATCCGATACCCAAGCGATCGCCCAGAAGTGCGGAAACTGCCAAACGAACTGGATGCCAAAAATAATCATCGCCTCGTGGCTGATCGAACCCGTGGCAGCAATCCACCCCAAAAGTGGCGGAAGCGCACCTGGAATAGCTCCCACAAAAACAGCTATTGACCCTACTCGTTTCATCGGTGTGTAAACAAAACTGTACAACACCATAGAGACCAACGAAATGGCCACCGTCAATGCGTTGGTGAAAATGGTAAGGATGATAAAGCTAAAGACCAAGCAAAGGATGGAAAAGGTGATCGCCTCATTTACCGATACTCTTCCCGTTGGCAACGGACGTTTCATTGTCCGTGCCATCACTTTATCAAAATCGCGTTCTATAATTTGGTTGATGCAACCCGATGCACCCGAAAGCAAGAAGCCTCCCAGTGTGAGCATTATGAGTGTGACCCAATTTACATTTCCGCGTGTGGCCAATCCATAACCGAAAGCACAGGAAAAAGCAACCAAAAACGAAAGTCGAGGTTTTAAAAGTTCCCAATAGGCTTTTGCTTTCGCAGATACGAAGGTTGGATTCGAAAGTATATGAGCTTGCTCTGAAATCATTTCACTAACTGGCTTAAACGTCATTGCAGACACGGTGTCGGGTTTGAGCTAAGGGTGGCATACCAAACAGGAGGGAAACTCTCCTCCGAGATACGCCTCTCCCTCCCCACTTCCCTCGCTAATACTTGCGACAACGTCATGTATTAATTGCCCGCAATTTTCCCTTCAACTTAAAAAACAAAAACAATTCGATCCCAAAAGTAACAGTGGCCAACACTAAATGGATTGGCTGCAAGGCGGCTGGCATATTAAAATAAGCCATTCCCGTGCCCGTTACCAAAGAGCACAAAATTAACAGGAACAGGACACGCGTTAAAGTTTTCAACGCAATTGTTTTGCGGATTTGAAAAAAGAGTGCGGTATTTAAAATTAAAATAACCCACGAAAACGAGCGGTGGATAAAAAATTCGGCCCCTAACCGGTTGACCCAGCCTTCACGAGGAAATTGAATGGCCAAACCGTCAATGATGCCCCTCACTTCCGTACCAAAAAATACCTGCGTGAGCAAGGCCGCGATGCACGCGATGAGCAGCCATCTATTGGATGGATTGGGTTCAACCTGCCCCTGGTCTCCACTAACGTGCAGGAGGTAAATTAAAAAACCAACAATCAACAAGGCAAGGAATAAGTGGATTGAAATTGTCCAGGTGGTCAGGTTAGTAGAAACTACAATCGAACCAAACCAGCCCTGAAGAATAACTGCAATCAAGGTAGCCATCGACAACCAAAACAGG
>JAYVMP010000212.1:0-14050 GCA_043758895.1 Bacteroidota bacterium | reverse complement strand
CAGAACTGGTAGAGCTGGAAAGGGAGGGAAGGCGTTCACTTTTGTAAATTAGATTTCAAAACGTACCGGCCAAATCAAATAATGAACGAGTGCAAGAGGCATGCTTCCGTTGGGCGAACTTGAAAAAGTGATGGCCAATGTTGATGATTACGGAAACATCTCCTCTACGCCTCCCGAAAAAAAAGAAAACAGAAGTCAAATAATTTTTTAGTAACAATTCAACAATTAATTTTTATTACCATGAAAGAAGGAAAAGTAAAATTCTTTAACAACACCAAAGGATTTGGATTCATCACCCCCAACGATGGCAGCGAAGACATCTTCGTGCACGAATCAGGCTTGATCGACAAGATCAAAGACAATGACAACGTTCGTTATGAAACCGAGCGCGGAAGAAAAGGCATGAATGCCGTTCGCGTAGAAGTAGTAGCATAAACCTAACTTGATTTAATGCAAAAAATTACGCCCGATAAAACCCAACTCTTCTTTTTTAATGCACTAAAAGCAAAAGTTGACCGGTACTTTTTGGAGAACCGGCTAGAGCGCACTGGTGAAAGGAAACTTTACCTGAAAAGCGGGATACAGGTTTTGTCGGGCGTATTGATCTATTCGCTTTTAATTTTTGTAAACCCTCCCGTCTGGATTTCGGTCTCCCTTGCTGTACTTATGGGTTTTAACCTGGCCGTCCTTGGTTTTAACGTGATGCACGAAGGGGGGCATCAAAGTTTTTCCAAATATGGCTGGTTGAATTCGGTGGCAGCTTATTTTCTCAATGTATTGGGGGGCAACACACATTTTTGGAAAGTAAAACACAACATCAACCACCACACATTCACCAATATTGCAGGTATTGATTCGGATATTAATGTAGAACCATTCATGCGCTTGCACCCTAACCAACCCAAGCATGCAGCTCATCGTTATCAGCACATCTATTGGTTTGTGTTGTACGGTATTTCTTATATGGCATGGGTATTTTATGATGATTTTGAAAAATATTTTAGCCGGAAAATAGTTTCCAATATGGCTCCGAAGTCCTTGCCATGGAAAGAGCAAGTTGTGTTTTGGACCACCAAGGTTTTGTATGTTTTTATTTATATCGGGTTACCGGTGATCATGATCGGGTGGCTCAAGGCACTGGTAGGGTTTGTGATCGTTACGTTTGTTTGTGGCCTTTTCATCAGCATTGTATTTCAACTCGCCCACGTGGTGGAGATTACGGATTTTCCGCTCGAATCTAAAATTGAAAAAGAATGGGCCGTTCACCAGATCGGTACTACATCAAATTTTGGCACATCGAGCAAGTTATTGTTTTGGCTGTTGGGCGGATTGAATTTTCAGGTAGAGCATCATCTTTTTCCAAGGGTGAGCCACATTCACTATCCGCAGATCAGCCGAATGGTGAAGGAAACTTGTAAGGAATTTAATATTGCCTACCATGAATATACCTCGATGGCTAAGGCTTTTGTATCGCACTTGGTTTATTTGCGTAAAATGGGTTTGTCGAATTAGAATTGTATTGAACTGAATTATCCATGAGACAACTTAAGATAGTAAAACAGATAACGAACCGCGAAAACCAATCGCTTGATAAATATTTGTCGGAGATCGCAAAGGTTGAACTGATCACTGCCGAGCAGGAGGTAGAGTTGGCCAAACGCATTCGCGATGGCGACCAAGTGGCTTTAGAAAAATTGGCCAAGGCTAATTTACGTTTTGTGGTGTCTGTTGCAAAGCAGTATCAGAACAATGGCATGTCGCTGGGCGATCTAATCAATGAAGGAAACGTGGGCTTGATCAAGGCCGCCTCCCGATTTGATGAAACCCGTGGTTTTAAATTCATTTCTTACGCAGTTTGGTGGATACGTCAATCGATCATGCAGGCATTGGCCGAGCAGTCGCGCATCGTTCGCCTTCCTTTGAATAGAGTAGGTTCATTGAATAAAATTTCACGCGCTTTTTCCGAGCTTGAACAAAAATACGAACGTGAACCTTCCGCTGAAGAATTGGCGAAGGTGCTTGACATGAGCCCCGAAGAAGTGGAAAACAATCAACGGCTGTCCGGGCGATCAATTTCCGTTAATGCTCCTTTTGTTCAGGGCGAAGAAAATTCATTGCTTGACGTGTTAGAGAACGATAGTGAAGAGACTCCTGATCAGGGATTGATGAACAGTTCGTTGCGACAGGAAATCGCCCGTTCGCTTTCTACGTTGACGGAGCGTGAGTCTGAGGTTATTGCCTCCTATTTTGGATTGAATGGATCGCAGTCGATGACGCTAGAAGAGATTGGTGATAAATTTTCATTGACCCGCGAGCGGGTACGCCAGATCAAAGAAAAAGCAACCCGCAAATTGCGCAACGGCTACCGCAGCAAGTTGTTAAAATCGTATTTGGCTTAATGCCCGATTGCAGATTTACCTTTTTTCATAAATTCTAAAATCTCGCTCTCTTTGATGGGGGGATTAGCTCCGTGATGCTGTGCTACAATTGCGCCCAAAGCGCACGCATTGTTTAATGAATACGCTGCAGGCTTTTTCAAATAAAAATTTTTGATCATTGCAGCAAGGAAAGAATCGCCACTGCCAATGGTATCTTTCACTTCTACTTTATAGACGTTGGACTGATGAAGGCCAGTCTCGTTGAGCAGCAAGGCGCCATCGCCACCCCGCGTAATGATCACCGCTTGCAACCCAAATTTTGTTTTGATGAGATTGGCTTTTTGGTCAATTGGCAAGGCCATGGAATCAAACCAACCACTGATAATTGCCAGTTCATCCTCATTCATTTTCACGATGTCGGCTTTTCGCAAAAGTGTTTCTATCGATTCTTTGGTATAGTGCGGTGGACGAAGGTTGACATCGTAAATTTTTAAGGCGGTTGTATGTTCAAGTAATATCAATAATGTTTCGTAGGAATGGTTGTTGCGACAAGCCAGCGTTCCGTACACAAAGGCATACGCTTTCGCTGCTATTTCCATTGCCGATGGGGTAACTTCGATAAAATCCCAGGCAACAGGAGCCACGATGTTATACGTTACTGAAGTTCGGTTGGTGATGTTAACTTCTACAATACCCGTTGTTTGTTGATTGTCGCGTTGGATCCAGTCGGTGGCGCAATTCTTTTGTTTCACAAAATCAATGATCTCATCACCGAGCAGATCATTACCTACTCTACTGATCATCGCCACGTCAACGCCCAGGTTTTTCAAATGCAGGGCCACATTCATAGGGGCACCACCTGGCAATTTTCCGGTAGGTAATAAATCCCAAAGCATTTCCCCAAAACAACAAACGTAGTCACTTGATTTTTTCATGTCAATTTTTAAGGTTGAAAGTCTTATCAGTCCAAATGGATTGCAATTCAAACACCTCGGCTTTTAATAACTCTGTTTTGCCTCCGGAACTGAACAGCGTCAGGTTTTTATAATCTTCATTGGGAAAAAACAAATCGGTCATGGTTAGTTTGCCCTCGTCCACGAATACTTCTACCGAGGTAGCATCAATAAACGCATGAATGGTCAATAGCCTTTCTGATTTAAAAGGAGCTATGTGCTTCTTGGCAAATTTTTTAGAGAAACCGATCTTACCTGAATTTCTCCGGTCAATAAAAAATTCACCCGATGTTCTATCGAAACCGACTATCACTTTTTCATGGGCCGAGTTGCTGATTACAAATCCTATTGATTTTGCAGTTGAATGGGTTAGATCAAAATCGAGCAGCACTTCTTTTGGCACAAATGAACTTTCAATTTTTAAAGTGTCAGTTATGGATCGAGTGGGTATTTCAATTTTTGTTTTTCTTATTTGTTCCAGCTCGGCAACAGGCTTTTGTGCAATTCTTATTCCTTCTGGTGTTTCAATTAATGAAAGTTCACGTGGAAGTGTTGTGGCACTTCTCCATGTTGAAGCAGGAACAGTCGTAGCATAATCATCCCAGTTGGACATCCATCCAATGAATATTCTTCGGTTATTGGGCGCGCCAAACCAGGTAACGCCTGCATAGTTGTCGGCACCGTAGTCCAGCCACAAAATCATTGATGGGTTGTTGTCATTGATGAAAGTCTTGCCATTAAACCTTCCAATAAAATATTGCGTTCCAGAGCCACCATTAACGCTACCTCTACCAATGTTTTGAATGAGCACCCATTTTTCAATTCCATCTTTAGTTTTAAGCGGAAATAAATCGGGGCATTCCCAAACTCCTCCATGTGCGCCTTCATTCCTTCCGAACTCACTTTCCTTAGTCCAATCTTTCAGGTTAGGTGAAGAAAATATTTCGAGATGATCGCCAACGGCTAACGGCATGACCCATTTTTTTGTTGAATCGTGCCCTAGCACTTTGGGGTCGCGGAAATCCAGATCGCCTTTATTTTTAAGCACAGGATTCCCTTTGTATTTTGTCCATGTATTCCCCTTATCATTACTCATAGCGATCCCTTGCGATTCGCGATCGATTCTTCCGGCTTTTTCTTTTTCCATGTCGTGATACGTGAATATAGCGACCAATGCTTTTTCCTTTCCTTGCTGAAAGCCTGAAGTATTCCCATCGTCAACCACTGCACTTCCTGAAAAAATGTACCCCAGCGAATCAGGATACAAAGCAATGGGCAAATGTTGCCAATGAACTAAATCAGTGCTGACAGCATGACCCCAGTGCATGGGTCCCCAAACGTTGCTGTCCGGAAAGTGTTGGTAGAACAGATGGTAAGCGCCATTGTAATACACTAGTCCATTCGGGTCATTCATCCAACCTTTTGCAGGAGAGAAGTGAAATTGTGGCCGGTGTTGTTCTTGGTAGTAGGCAGATTTATTTTGCGATGGCGGTATGCAACCGAAAAGTAGGCCAAGTGTAACAATAAGGGTAATCGGTAGATGGCGAATAAAAGTAGGCAAGTAACATAGATCGCAAAGTTGCAGCTTCATAGGATTCTATTTTATAAGATTCTTTTGAAGGTCTTCCAAAGAGACACCCTTTGTTTCAGGCATCATCAGCCAAACATAAAGCAATTGAAATACCATCATAAGTGCGAAAAAGGAAAAGATGATCCCTCCGCCAAATTGCTGCGAGAAATAGGGGAACACGTTGGCAACAAGAGCGGCAAATACCCAATGCGTGAGTGCGCCCCACGCCATGCCCGATGCCCTTACCGAATTCGGGAATATCTCGGAAATAAAAACCCAAATCACTGAGCCTTGGCCAATGGCATGGGCGGCAATGAAGGCAAACATGTAGATGGGTACGGTGGCAAATGATTCATTAAAAAACGCGATGGCAATTAAACTTAGGGATACAAGATAGCCTGCAGAACCAATAAACATTAACACCCTTCGGCCAAATCGATCAATTAATGTCCACCCGATTACGGTGAAGATCAAGTTGAACAAACCGATACCGGCCGAAGAGATCAACGCACTTTCCGCACCCAATCCTGTCATTTCAAAAATGCGGGGCGAGTAGTAAATAATTGCATTGATGCCCGAGAGTTGATTAAATGCCGCCATCAAAAAAGCAAGCAAAAGTGGTGCTCTGAATTTTTTAGTAAAAAGCCGATCAACCACACCTTTACTATCCGCTTTGGATTGGATGATTTCCGCCACTTCTTTTTCCACTTCGGGTTCGGTGTAAGCGATTATTTTTCTTGCTCCAGCCAAATCTCCTTTGTGGAGAATTAACCAACGTGGTGTTTCGGGGGTGATGAAGAGCATGAGGAAAAAAAGGAGTGAGGGAATAGCCACTACGCCCAGCATCCAGCGCCAATCGTCCGGTCCTCCGCTGAGAAGATAGTTGGAGACATAGGCTACTAAAATGCCAATGACAATATTCAATTGAAAGGAGATGCCCATCCTGCCCCTGTATTTTGGCGGTGCGATTTCTGAAATGTAGATGGGCGCAACTACTGAAGAAGCACCAATACTTAAGCCACCCAAGAAGCGAAACAACATAAACACGTTGACATTGTTGGCCAATGCAGCGCCAAGCGATGAAAGGAGAAAGAGTAATGCAATCCACTGCAAGGTGGGCTTGCGACCGAATTTATCGCTGGGTAGGCCACCAAGGCCCGCACCGAGCACAGTGCCGTACAAGGCTATGGCTACGGCCAACCCGTGCTGAAGTGTATTGAGGTTCCATAATTTTTGGATGTGCTGCTCCGCTCCTGAAATTACGGCCACGTCCATGCCAAATAAAAATCCACCCAGGCTTACCGTGATGGACCAAAGTATGAGTTGTTTGTTCATTTCTGCGAATGATTAAGAACGAGCACTGTCGTTAAGGCCATGTAAATTAATTGAAAAAATGGATTATCGCGGAAAGGTTGATGCCGTTTTTATAAATGTAGAAAATTTGATTCATAATGAAAGTGCTTAGATTTGTTTTACCTAACCGAAGCCTATGGCCAACTGGAAAATCAAACTCTCCCTCTTCCTCAATTATTTTGTGTTTGCCATTCTGCTCAATAGCGTTGGCACTGTAATCCTACAGGTGCAGCACAATTATGGCGTTTCAGAATCTTCCGCCAGTGTGCTGGAAGCGTTTAAGGATTTGAGCATTGCGCTGGTGTCTTTCCTTGTAGCGTCTTTCATCACCAGAATTGGTTACAAGAGGGCGATGCTATTTGCCCTCGGCTTTGTCGGGATCACTGGTTTGGTCATGCCATCGCTTGGAAGCTTTGCCATGACCAAAGTTTTGTTCGCAGTTACGGGTACTTCTTTTGCATTGATCAAGGTTTCCGTTTATGCTACGATCGGTATCGTGACCAAGGATAAAAAAGAGCATGCCAGTTTCATGAATTTCATCGAATCTTTTTTTATGATCGGCATCCTCGCGGGCTATTTTATTTTCAGTGCTTTTGTTGACGATCTCCACCCACAGTCCACTTCATGGCTTAGTGTTTATTACCTTCTTGCGGCCATTGCCGGAATTGCATTCCTGCTTTTGCTCGGTGCGCCATTAGATGAATCTTTGGTGAAAAGTGCGGAACCAAAACCCTTGTTGGAAGATTTTACGGATATGTTCAAATTGGCGATCAAGCCGCTGGTATTGGTGTTTATCATCAGTGCTTTCACGTATGTTCTCATTGAGCAGAGCATTATGAGTTGGTTGCCCACTTTTAACAGCAAAGTCCTGAATTTGCCGGCCACCCTGAGCATTCAGATGGCGAGCATACTTGCGGCATCAACTGCCATCGGTCGGTTTAGTGCGGGTTTTACTTTGCGGAAAATCCATTGGTTTCGCGTCCTCGTCATTTGCCTTGTGGCGGCAGCCGCACTTGTGTTGGTCGCAATCCCGTTGGCAAAATCATCTGCTGACCAAGCCGTGACGGGTTGGGGCACAGCACCACTCGGTGCTTTCGTGTTTCCCTTGATCGGGTTGTTCATTTCACCGATTTATCCGGCCATCAATTCGGTTATTTTGAGTACGCTTCCAGCCCGGCAACATGGCCCGATGTCTGGATTGATTGTGATTTTTTCAGCGCTTGGAGGAACAACTGGCTCGATCATTACCGGAAATATATTTCAAGCCTTTGGTGGCCAGACGGCCTTTTATTTTTCTTTAGTACCCATTGGGATTTTAATTGTCTGCCTTTATTTCTTTAACCGGATCCAAAAAAAGTCTGAAACAAAAATTGTATTTAAATCAAAAAGTGGGCACTAATTATGCCGGCTTCCATGATTTCCGAGGTTTAAAAATTTAAACTATAAGTGAGCCGTTCAAATAATTTATAGCCTGTAACAAAACATGAAACTCCAAATCCACCAGCTCGGTTTGCTTTTTGAAGAAGCGCAAATGAAAAATGTGCTTGGCGATGGCAAAACATTTCCGGATTGCATTCCAAAAAAAAACTTGGAGGAGATCAATGCCAGCTATTTGAGCAGTAGGAATGATAAGGAATTTGACCTGCAGAGATTTATCGGTACCCATTTTACTTTACCTCAAGCTTATTCTTCGGATTACAAAAGCGATCCGAATAAATCGGCCCACCAACATATTTCTTCGTTATGGAATGTGCTTACCCGAACTCCGGATGAAGCAGCCGGTTCCTTAATCCCTTTACCCCACCCGTATATCGTGCCCGGAGGTCGCTTCCGCGAGATTTATTATTGGGACAGTTACTTTACCATGCTCGGGCTTTGTGAGTCTGGGCGTGTTGACCTGATCCAAAACATGATTGATAATTTTGCTTTCCTTATCGGGAAGGTAGGCTATATTCCCAATGGCAACCGCACGTATTTTCTTGGCCGATCGCAACCGCCATTTTTTTCATTGATGGTGAAGTTGTTGGAGAAGGAAAAATTAAAATCACCCGGAGATAAACCGGTGGAAGTGCTGGTAAAATACTTGCCATCGCTGGAGAAGGAATATCAATTTTGGATGCACGGAGTTGCTGCCGTCAACTCGTTGCAAACAACCGCGCATCGCGTGGTGAGAATGCCCGATGGCTCAATCCTTAACAGGTATTGGGATGAGCAAAACACACCTCGCCCAGAAGCCTATAAAGAAGACGTAGAACTTTCCCATCAATCGGCACAAAGGCCGGAAGAACTTTATCGCCATCTTCGTGCGGCTGCCGAATCGGGTTGGGATTTCAGCAGCCGTTGGTTTAAAGACGGAAAAACTTTTGCCAGCATCCACACCACAGAGATCGTTCCGGTTGATTTAAACTGCCTTCTTTTTTATCTCGAAAAAACGTTGGCCGAAGCCTATCAACATTTGGGGAACAGGATAAAGTCAGCTCATTTCCTTTCCCTTTCCGATCAGCGCCAGGCAGCTATCAAAAAGTATTGCTGGAGTGAAAAAAGTAAATTCTTTTTTGATTTTGACTTAGTAAAACAAGTTCCAAAAAAGCAATTGACGCTTGCGGGTGCTTTCCCTTTATTCGTTCAGATCGCCTCGCCCGATCAGGCCACCGCTGTTAACGGAATTCTGATGAACAATTTTTTAAAGACAGGAGGCATGACCGCCACGCTTGAATTTAGCGGGCAACAGTGGGATGCCCCCAACGGGTGGGCGCCACTTCAATGGATCGTTTTCAAAGGATTATTGAATTATGGTTTTGAAGAATCCGCTAACCACCTCAAAGCAAATTGGACGAATGCTAATTTGAAGGTCTATAAAAAAACCGGGAAAATGACAGAGAAGTATGACGTGTGGAATCAAGACGGTGAAGCAAGTGGGGGCGAGTATCCCAATCAAGATGGCTTTGGATGGACGAACGGTGTTTTTTTGGCGATGGGCAAATAGCGAATGTTGCGCAAGGGCCTAAGATCTGACGTTTCTACGCAAACAAGAAGGATGCCTTGCCAGCGGTTTATTATAAGAAGACACCGGAACAGTTGCGCCTTCCTGGATTCTATGGCGCGCGAAAACTTTCGCCTGCTATTGCCCAAGCTTCTTCAGGTAATTGAAACTTTTGGTAATGCTTTCAAACGGATCAATGGCGGAGTGATCCTGCTCTACGAAAGTGAACGGAACATCCGCAGCGTGAGCAGCCTCAAGCACACTTTTGAAGTTGACAACCCCATCGCCCAGTGCGACAAACGCCTCGGGCTTAACTTGAAAGGTGGTGTAATCTTTAGGTGTATCTTTTTTCAAGTCTTTCAGGTGAAGGAATTTTATCCTTCCTTTTAACTTTTTTATCCATTCGGTAGGATTATTTCCTGAGACTGTAGTCCAGAAGACATCGAGCTCGAGTTTCACCAGATCTTTATCCAACACCGAAAGCATCGCTTCCAAAGGTGTCGTGCTTTGAGTCGGCTCAAATTCAAAACTATGGTTGTGGTAATAAAGTTGAACCCCGGCAGCCTTCGTTTTTTCGCCAGCTTTGTTGGCTTTTTCCGCAAAGCGTTTATAGTCATCAAACGATGTGTGGTCGGCTGGGAACAGGATTCCAACACCAAGGTTTTTCACACCGTTTTTAGCGCACAGCTCAATGATGTCTTCCAGCTTTTCCGTGGGTGGATTTTTGATGAAGGTCTTATCCCAATTTCCGGTGATGTACCCCGGAAGAAAGTGGGTGCTCACAATGTTCATCCCCAGGTCTTTGACCTGACCTGCCATGAAAAGCTTTGAGGGATCGTAGAACTCAAGGTCTTTGTATCCAATTTCGGCCACTTTTTTCAGCGTGCCTTCGGGGTCTTTTGCGAAACTTTCGCGGAGCGTGTAGAGCTGAAGGCCGGGGTGGGAAGAATACAATTGAGCCACCGAAGTGGAACCAAACATGGAATCTCTTCCATAGACTATAGCAATGGGTACAGCCATAGCAGCCGATGCGGTAAGTTTTATAAAATCTTTCCTGGTTAAATTTTTCATCGCTATAATTTTTGAAATGAACGGAATAAATCCAATGTCGTTTCCTTAAGCTCTTCTGACATCCTCTCTTGTGGAGAGAAACGAGGTGAGATTATCAAAAAAGGCTTACGAAAACGACATTGGGAATAAATCTACGAAATTATTTTAACCCAGTCATAGGAAAACTTTATGGACGTCTTTGCCCGCACCGCAATAGGTTTGTGCGGTTGGGCGAAACCTTGTTAATGTTGGTCTCCGACCAATAATCTTTCTTTTGAATATCGAAGTGGGAAGACCTGATGGCGCAGAAAATAAGGTAAGGGTGAATTTGAATTTGGTTTTCTTGTACATCATCCGGAAATTTAGGATTGTTAGACGGAGACCAACAATTTGTAGGACAGAAAAATAAAACACTAAAATGTAAGTGCTCTTCCTGCGCAGTCTAAAATTGTAGTTGGATCATCTCACCGAAACCACCCTTCCATAAAAACCTTTTCATACTTCCAACTTTTACTGTAATTTGTGCCGATGAAAAATATTAAAGGGCCCGCTATTTTCCTTGCCCAATTTTTGGGTGATGAACCACCGTTCAACAGCCTGAAGTCCATTTGCAAATGGGCAGCATCATTGGGTTTTGAGGGCGTGCAAATCCCTACCTGGGATGCACGTGCGATTAATCTGCAAAAGGCAGCCGACAGCAAGGACTATGCGGATGAAATAAAGAGCATTGTTGCATCGTGCGGTTTACAGATCACGGAGCTCTCCACCCACTTGCAGGGTCAGTTGGTAGCAGTTCATCCCGCTTACGATACCATGTTTGATGGCTTCGCACCGAAAAAAGTTCGCGGCAAACCAAAAGAAAGAACGGCCTGGGCGGTGGATCAATTGAAGTTGGCCGCCAAGGCCAGCAAAAATTTAGGTCTGAATGCGCATGCAACTTTTTCAGGAGCGCTGATGTGGCATACCGTTTACCCCTGGCCTCAGCGACCGACAGGATTAGTAGAAGATGGCTTTAAAGAATTGGCAAAACGCTGGCTCCCAATATTAAATAATTTTGATAAAGCGGGCATCGATTTGTGTTATGAAATCCACCCGGGCGAAGACCTCCATGACGGGGTTACCTTCGAGCGTTTTTGGGAGGCAACGGGCAAACATTCGCGCGCCAATATATTGTACGACCCAAGCCATTTTGTGCTGCAGCAATTGGATTATCTGCAATACATAGACTTCTATCATTCGTTTATCAAAATGTTTCACGTCAAGGATGCTGAATTTAATCGAACTGGAAAGAGCGGAGTGTATGGCGGCTTTCAAGATTGGGTGAACCGACCGGGACGCTTTCGTTCCGTGGGCGATGGCCAGGTTGATTTCAAATCCATCTTTTCAAAACTTGCTCAATATGGGTACGATGGCTGGGCGGTGCTGGAGTGGGAGTGCTGCATCAAACACCCTGAGCAGGGCGCGAAAGAAGGCGCAGAGCGTATTCGCGAATACATGATCCGCGTAACCGAAAAAGCATTTGACGATTTTGCCGCTACCGGAAAAAATCCCAAACTGAATAGAAAAATTTTAGGCATTTAACAATTAAAAAAACAACCATGAAAAAGATTTATTACGTCACCTTTATTTCAGCCTTTGCATTATTTGCTTTCTCTTGTGGACAGAAAAAGGAAAAGGCCCAGGCAGAAGATTATGGGACGCCCACCGATCAAAGTGCGGCACCTGTTGCCAGCGATGCTATAGCCCAAGGCGAATCGTTGGTGAAAGCCAACGATTGTAAAACTTGTCATCATTCCACCAATAAAATCATTGGCCCCGCCCACTTAGATGTGGCCAAGAAATATGAATTTACAGAGGCCAACGTTAAAATGCTGGCCGATAAAATTATTAAGGGTGGAAGTGGTGTTTGGGGCCAGATACCCATGACGGCCCACCCCGATATTTCGCAAGCCGATGCCGAAAAAATGGCGAAGTATGTGCTTTCGCTGGATGGCGAAAAAGAGCATTAGTAGCTGGGTAGAAACTTTGCCTCGAACTCGATTGCGGTAAATATTCTTTGGCGGGTAGTAATGAATTGTGTTGCCGAACTTGTATTTTGTGCAACCGATGAATTCCCTTTCACTATTTGATAACTATCAACTTCCTGCCAATACATGGGATGAAATGTATGCTGGAGGAAAGGTGCGTTTGCCCTATCAGAATATTTACGAATTCCTACAGGCGATACCGTTGGAGGAATTGAATAAAAAGGAGGAACTCGCCAAGCGCCTCTTCATGAGCCAGGGGATAACTTTTACGGTTTATTCAAGCGGGGAGGGGATCGAAAAGATTTTTCCATTTGATATTATCCCCCGAATTGTGACCGCCAGTGAGTGGGACCAGATTGAACGCGGAATAAAGCAGCGCCTTAGGGCATTGAACCTTTTTCTAAAAGATGTTTACCACAATCAATTCATCATTAAGGATGGAATTGTTCCTGCCGATTTGATTTATTCCTGCCCGCATTATATCCGCGATATGCAGGGGGTGAATGTGCCCTACGATATTTATGTGCACATCGCAGGCATTGACTTGATCCGCGACTACGATGGTACGTTTTATATTTTGGAAGATAACCTCCGCACGCCATCCGGTGTATCGTACATGATCGAAAACAGGGAGATCACCAAACGTATCTTCCCGGATTTGATCCCTCAAAACAGTGTTCGGCCGGTGACGCAGTACCCGACTATGCTGCACAAGAATTTAGTGACGCTTTCGCCCCGCAGTATCTCCAACCCTACCTTAGTATTGCTCACTCCGGGCATGTACAATTCGGCCTACTTTGAACATACAACATTGGCCAGATTAATGGGCGTGGAATTGGTGGAAGGGCGCGACTTGGTGGTGGACAACCATAAGGTTTTCATGAAGACGACCAACGGCCAGCAGCAAGTGGATGTCATTTACAGAAGAGTGGATGACGATTACCTGGATCCACTGGTTTTCAATCCACAAAGTGAGTTAGGTGTTTCTGGAATATTATCGGCTTACCGCAAGGGAAATGTGGCCATTGTAAACGCAATTGGGAATGGAGTGGCCGATGACAAGGCCATTTATGTTTACGTACCCGAAATGATACGCTACTATCTGAATGAAGAACCGTTGCTGAAAAATGTGCCTACCTATCAGTTGAAAAACCCGGACGAGAACAAACACGTTCTTGAAAATATTAACAAGATGGTGGTGAAGAAAACCAATGGATCGGGAGGCTACGGAATGCTGATGGGCCATGACGCCTCCGATGAAGAAATTGCCGATTACAAAAAAGAAATTTTGAAAGACCCACGGCAATTCATTGCCCAGCCGGTGGTGAGTCTGTCATCGGCCCCGTGCTACATCAACGGCAAAATTCGCCCGTGCAGGCTTGACCTTCGGCCGTTTGCCTTATGCGGACCAGGCGGAATTGAGATTGTGCCTGGCGGCTTAACCCGGGTGGCATTGAAGGAGGGATCACTGGTGGTCAATTCATCACAAGGTGGAGGAAGCAAAGACACGTGGGTGTTATCAGCGTGAAATTCAACCTTCAAATTAACCGCGAACAAATTCAAATGACGGATTACAAAATCGTTCATACGGATAAAGAGGACTTGGTGTTCAGTTATTGGCTTTTTGAAGAAGCCATCGCTTATCAAAAAAGAAAGGGCTATAAAGTTTGGAACGGTTATGACAAAGAAGTTTTGCAGGCTGACGTAGAAAACAGCCGTCAATACAAAGTGACGGA
>JAYVMP010000211.1:0-5072 GCA_043758895.1 Bacteroidota bacterium | reverse complement strand
ACCCCGTGCAAATCCACGCCTGCTTTGAAAAGTTCGGGATTGCGTGCCAAGCCCATCGCAGTGAGATATCCCCCATAAGACCCGCCCCACAATCCAATCTTATTGGCGTCCACCTCCGGCAACAATTGCAAAAATTTTCCGGCCGCCACCACATCCTGGTATTCACTGGCTCCGCGCGGCCCTTGGCTTTTTGCTCTCCTGAAATCTTTTCCATAACCGATGCCATCGCGGTAATTTATGGACACCACCGCATAACCTTGACTTGCCAAATATTGGTTGAACGCATAACTGTTGCTGTAATAATCACTGTAATGAAAGCCCAGCACCATTTGCCGGTGAGGGCCACCGTGCATGAACACAACCCCTGCGCGCTTTCCAGCTATCTTTCGGTCAATAAAAAGTTGGCCGTGAAGCGTGGTGCCGTCAGCTGCCTTGAAGATCACTTGCTCCGGTTTAACAAAAACAGTTGCCGAAAATGACGAAGCCCGCTGTGCATTCATGGCAACGGCAGCTTTCTGGATTTCATCAATTTTTACCAACATTCGGGTGTCGTTGATGGTTGACTTTATGCCATACAGATTAACCCCGCCAAATGCCGGGTACATTTCAATGCCCTCTCCGGAAGTAACCGCAACCGGATTCCCATTCACCACACTTGATTTCCAGATATGCCTGCGATCGATGTCTTCACGATTGCCATCAAAGTAAATGTTTTGATTGCCGGCATCGAGTGTAAATGATTCTACTTCACCATCGCCTGGCGTAATGTCTTTCAAATCGGAGCCGTCAGGGTTCATGGAAAAAATATGGTTCCAGCCGGTGTGTTCGGAATAAAACAAAATGCGGTTGGTGGAAGTCCATGTCAACGGCTTCGGTGTGTCCTGGGCAAAGCCCCCGTCATCGCTGGGCGATTTCCAAATCTGTTTTGCTGTGAGGGATTCGGTATCCCCTATCCAAACCGAAAACTTGACCCCATCCAAATAATTCACCAACTGATTAATTTTAATTCCTGCCGATCGGATAAAAACGACTTGTCTTCCATCGGGTGACCAATCCGCAAAATTATCCTTGCTCACATCGGGTGAAACCCAACTGATTTTTTTTGTAACAGTGCTGTAAATGCCTATAAAGCTATGATCGCCCCGATCACTGGTAAATAAGATATCATTTCCACTGGGTGAAAACTTCGGCCCAAAATTGTTGCCACGCGCAACGAAAAGAAGCTTGGGCACTGCATTGATATCCAAGTTGGTCTCATAAATTTGTCCTCCTTTGGCGAACAATACTTTTAATCCGTCAGGATAAAACATAGGGTTATCGCCTATCGTAATTTTTGAAGGAGGATTTTTGGATGATAGCTCCTTAAAATAAATGGCCTGTTCGGTGCCCTCCGAAAGACTTGAAGGATTCGGGTTTTGCCCGCGGGGATTTGCGCCTCCACCTCTTACAAAAATCAATTTCGTTCCATTGGGTGAAAAAGAAAGGTGTGAAATTTCTTGCCCATCGTCCTGCTGAAAGTCGGTGACCATTTTCGGCAAGTCATTGGCCGTTTTGAGCATGATGTTGCGCTTGCCGGCATCGTTGATCACCCAAGCGATGTGTTTTCCATCTGCGGAAGCAGCAAAGTTTGATTCGGTTGGGTGGCCAAGGAATTGCTCCAGGTTCGTTTGTGCAGACACGGGGTTGATCAATAAAACCAGCCCCACTATGATCAGGTTCTTCATAATTATTTTTTTTCGAAGATAATAAAATTTGAGTGTGCCTTGAAATAGTGCTGAGGTCAACCGGGTCCCGCATTGACCTCACAAATTTCGAGGTAAAGATTGGCCGCTACCGGGTTTATTATTTTGTTTTTAGGATTCCTTTTTCTTTATACCTTTACACCCCTCTAACAACCACAAAACACTGATTTACAATGAAGTTTATTGTTAATTCCAGCTACTTGTTGAAGCAGCTCTCCAACATCAACGGAGTGATCACTACCAACCCCGTTGTGCCGATCCTTGAAAATTTTCTTTTTGAAATAGATAAGAGCAAACTGACAGTAACGGGCTCCGACTTGCAGACTTCGATGATCACAGAGATCAACATTGAATCAAAGGAAAAAGGAAATATTGCTGTGCCAGCGCGGATTCTTTTGGAAACACTTAAAAACCTCCCCGATCAACCGGTAACTTTTTCGGTTGACGAGGCAACCTACAGCATTGAAATCAGTTCGGATAATGGCCGGTATAAACTGGCGGGCGAAAATGCCACCGATTTTCCTAAAGTCCCATCCGTATCCAACGACTTTTCGGCCAACATTTCCACCGAAGTATTAGCCAGGGCCATCAACAACACCATCTTTGCCACGAGCAGCGATGAACTTCGCCCAGCCATGACGGGTGTGTATGTGAACCTTGGCGATAAGAATACCACTTTCGTAGCCACAGACGGCCATCGTTTAGTGCGCTACCGCAGAACAGACATCAAATCAGAAAACGGCAATGCCATCATCATTCCGCGCAAGGCATTGAATTTATTAAAAGCAACATTGCCAACGGAAAATACGGATGTAACCATTGACTTTAACATGAGCAATGCTTTTTTTAAGTTTGGAAACATCAAAATGATCTGCCGCCTGATTGACGAACGTTATCCGGATTACGAAAACGTAATCCCTACCACCAATCCGATCAAGATGACAATCAGCCGCACAGACCTGTTGAGTTCGCTGAAACGGATTTCAATCTATGCCAACAAAACTACGCACCAGGTTAGGTTGAAAATCACGGGAAGCGAATTGCAAGTATCAGCTGAAGATTTGGATTTCTCCAACGAAGCGAACGAACGCCTTTCCTGCGAACACGAAGGGGAAGACATTGAGATCGGTTTTAACGCACGTTTCCTGATCGAAATGTTGACTAATCTCGATACCGATCAAATCAAATTAAATATGTCGGCCTCCAATAAGGCAGGAGTAATTTTCCCTGTTGAAAAAGAAAAAGGCGAAGACATCTTGATGCTGGTGATGCCGGTGATGCTCAACCAGTACGCATAATCTTTAACTAAAAAAAACCTGAAAGCCATCTTAAACGATGGCTTTTTTATTGTTCTTTATGCAGCGGCCCTAAAACGTCAAACACGTGACAAAATCCAAACTCCCATTATTATCTATTTTATTTTTTATCTCCATCACTTCCCTCAGTCAGAAATTGATTCACAGAAATGGTCACCTGGAAGCCGGCCATTACAAAGCGTTGCAAAGAGAACTCGAAGAGATTTTTGAGGAGGATCAATTCATCAGGCGAAAATTCATTGGCAAAGCTGAAAAGTTAGGATTCGATCATCCAACCGTTGACAGTCTCGGAAAAATCATGCACCTCAAGGATAGCGTCAACGTGCGAAAGGTCACTAAAATTTTAGATGAACAGGGTTGGATGGGCATCGACAAAGTTGGTTTCACCGCCAATCAAACGCTATTTCTTGTCATCCAGCATGCTGATTTAAAAACACAAGAGAAATATTTGCCTATCATGGAGGTTGCTGTGAAAAATGGAAATTCCTCTGCAGGAGATTTAGCTAAACTTGAAGATCGTGTGCGGCTGGGCCAAGGCAAAAGACAAATTTATGGCAGCCAGATTGGGCGATACCCACATGCCAATCGATATTATGTTTTGCCCTTGGAAGACCCGGACCAAGTTGATACGAGACGATCAAAAATTGGTTTGGAGGTTATCGCGAATTATGTCAAGTCGTGGGGAATATCTTGGAATGTTGAAGAGTATAAAAAAGAGCTTCCTTCCATTGAAAAACTCAACTCTAAAAGATAATTTTTGGAAATAGCAAGGACTTAATCGCCAAAGCTAATCCCTAACCCCTTAGCCGCATTTACGATATACGAATCCTTTTTTACAAAATTTGATTCCTTAGTTGCTTCCTCCAAAGAAACCGAAGTGATTGAATTATTTTTTAGTGCAACCATTCTGCCAAAATTTTTCTCCAGCACAAGCTCAAAAGCCTTTACACCAAACATCGATGCGAGCACCCTGTCAAACGCAGAAGGAGTTCCACCTCGCTGCACATGCCCCAACACCGTCTCACGGATTTCGGCTTTGCAGCCTGCCTCTTTCAATTGTTTGGAGAGTTGATAGGCCACGCCACCCAGGCGTACATGCTCTGAGCCTCGCTCGCCTGCACTCGATGTAACCGTCCCCTCCTTGGGTTTTGCTCCTTCCGAGATGACAATATTTGCAAACCCACGTCCTTTAAAGTAGCGTAATTCTAAACGCTTGACAAGTTTATTGACATCGTAGGGAATTTCCGGTATCAAACAGATTTCCGCGCCTCCTGCTATGGCGGTGTGGAGCGCAATCCATCCCGCATCGCGGCCCATCACCTCCATGATCATCACCCGATGATGGCTTTCGGCAGTGGTCACCAATTTATCAAAACTGTCGGTGGCAATTTGCACAGCGGTTTGAAAACCGAAAGTCATATCGGTAGCGGACAGATCGTTGTCAATCGTTTTGGGAACACCAATGATCGGGATGCCTTTGTCATGTAAAACCTTTGAGATTTTTTGGGAGCCATCGCCACCGATATTAATGACGGCATCATACTCCAATGCGTTTAGTTTTTTTACTAACTCGTCTGAGCGGTCCACAAACTTAAAGCTCCCGTCAGCCTGGGCAATTGGAAATTTTATTGGGTTGCCCTTGTTAGTAGTTTTTAAAATTGTTCCGCCCTTCACATGGATACCTGCGGTTCGGTTGGAAGTTAGCTTAACTATTTCTTGTGGTTCGTTCAGCACACCATTGAATGCCTCAATGCTGCCATAGATTTCCCAATCTTTTTCTTTGCGTGCTCGTTTGGCAATACCGCGGATCACTGCATTCAGGCCAGGGCAGTCGCCACCACCGGTAAGGATTAATATTTTTTTCATTAATAATTATTTTTTAGTTGCCACATGGAATGGCCATACCTGATTAAGATTCACTTGGGTCTGCTTTGCTGATGGCCCTCTCATAATTAAAGCTATTATTCAAAAATGTACACAATTCTGATAGCTATTAAGACCGGGTTGACGCTCT
>JAYVMP010000210.1:0-2160 GCA_043758895.1 Bacteroidota bacterium | reverse complement strand
ACCGCGTGAGGAATTTGTTTTAAGATGAGTATCAACCCAATGCCGGCAAGCATTCCTTTTATCACTGAGGCAGGAAAGAAATGCCCGATCGATCCAGCTTTTAGGTAGCCTAAAACAACTTGCAAAATACCTGCGAGCGCCACGCTAAGTAAAAATGCCTGGAATGAACCTAACTCCAAAATAGCTATTGCAACGATCGAAGTGATTCCTGGGGAAGGGCCGCTGACGCTGAGGGGTGAGCCACTGAGGGCCCCCACTATAATACCCCCAATTATTCCGGCCAATAACCCGGAGAAAAGGGGAGCACCTGACGCCAAAGCAACTCCCAGGCATAAAGGAAGTGCTACGAGAAAAACAATAATCGATGAGCGGAAATCGGAAGTCCAATAATTTTTTAAGTCCATAAAAGTAGTCAGTTAGTAATGAAACTAATCCGTTGGCCGGTGCCAAAAGGATTTTAAAAAGAAAAAAAAACTGACGTTATAATTTGGGAGGAGGGGAAACGATTTCAGTTTGCGGATCACGATACAACTGATCTTGATGTACCCGATAAGAAAAAAGGAAGGCAGCTACTTGGATAGCCTTCAAAGAAGAAGGCTCTATTTTATCGTCACCATCTTCATCCTCATCTTCCTCGCTGGTGGCAGGGACCGATTTATCCTGATCTCCGGCCAATCCGGCAGGGTGATAATCAGCAACAGAAATTAAGTACCCATTGAGAATTTTTGGGGTGGACTTATTTTTAAAATTGAAGGGTTGATCGTAGAAAATAGTAAGACAAAAAAACATCAACAGGATGACGTAATTTACTTTTCTATAATTTCCTTTTTGCCCCATCGGCTACAAAAGTACAACAATCAGGCATTTTTCCGCATAGAGGCACGGAGGTTAATGAGGTTATCCCTCAATGTCGTTTCCTTAAGCTCCTCTGACATCCTCTCTTTTGGAGAGGAACGAGGCGAGGTAATCAAAAATGGTTTAAGGAAACGACATTGGATTATCCCTTATAAACCACGCGGTAAATCACGTTTGCCTGATCATCGCTTATAAGCATTGAGCCGTCCGGCAACACCAACACGTCCACCGGGCGACCCCACACTTTTTGGGTAGCATCATCCATCCAACCTGAAGCAAATACACTATGGCCAGTGACTTTGCTCTTGCCATCCAATTTTACCAACGAAAGGTTATATCCGCTTTTTTTTGAGCGGTTCCACGATCCGTGTTCGGCCACAATAATTTGGTTGTTGTATTCTGCGGGAAACATTTTTCCGGTATAGAATTTCAAACCCAACGGAGCAACGTGCGCTCCCAATTTATCGGCAGGCTTTACAAAATCGCTGCACGGACGCTTATCACCAAACTCAGGATCTTTCACCGAACCTTCATGGCAATAGGGATAGCCAAAATGGAGTCCTTCTTTTGTTGCTATGTTCAACTCGCAAGAAGGAATATCATCGCCCAACATATCACGACCATTGTCGGTGAACCACATTTGCTTAGTCACCGGGTGCCAAGTGAACCCAACGGAGTTGCGCACGCCATGAGCAAAAATTTCGAGGCCGGTGCCATCGGGATTCATTCGTGTAATGCTCGCATAGATCGGATCTTTTGATTCGCAATTGTTGCACGGAGCGCCCACCGGAATGTATAGTTTTCCATCCGGGCCGAAGGCAATATACTTCCATCCGTGATGGGCTTCAGTGGGAAACTTATCATAAATAATTTGCGACTTTCCAGGGTTATCCAATTTACTTTCGATGCCGGGGAATTTATGGATGCGGCTAATTTCGGCCACGTACAAATCGCCATCTTTAAAGGCAACCCCGTTGGGCATGTTCAGCCCACTGGCGATGGTCCATTTTTTATCAGCTTTTCCATCACCATCCGTATCTTTCACCGCATACACCTTACCTTCATCACGATTGCCCACAAAAATGGTCCCTCTGGGACTAATCGCAAGGGCACGGGCATTGTCCACTTCGGCAAACACACTGATCGAAAAACCTTTGGGCAATTTTATTTTCTCCAATGGCAATGTTGCACTCGCTCCGGTGATGGCCGCGGTTGAATTGTCAATTTTTTTGTTGAAGCTAACCCTCGTTGACTGGGTACTGCAAAGGGCCACTAAAATAATGGCCGAAAGTGTGAAGCGAATAT
>JAYVMP010000209.1:0-2041 GCA_043758895.1 Bacteroidota bacterium | reverse complement strand
GGGGCCGGTACCTTGTAAGGTCTCTACCAAACCCGCTGCCTTTACCGCAGCGACTAATGTGGTGTGGTCTTTTGAATTGATCGCATTTTCGATAATGTTTTTGGATGGGTACATGAGTGCTCCACCTACCTCAACAGGTTTCTGCGCCAGCGCAGCCGCAGCAATAAAAATTACGCTCAGTGATGTGACAATGATTTTTTTCATAATGGTGTTTTAATTTGGTTAAATATATATGGTATGTACGCGGTGAGGAGCAGCTCTGGATTTATTGGTTTATATTTTTTTGCCTTACTCAAGTTTCTTTCAATAACTTTGAGCATCGCACCCATCAAAACGATAGCAGAACCAGAGCTGGTAGCCCGATTGAAAAAGAAAGATCAATCTGCGTTAGACTATTTATATGACCATTATTCAGGAGCGCTCTACGGAGTGGTTTACCGTATTTTAAAAAAAGAGGAAATTGCCGAAGAAGTATTGCAAGATGTATTTTTGAAAATTTGGGACAAGGTTGAGAGCTATGATCCCGCCAAAGGAAAACTGTTTACGTGGATGATGAACATTGCCCGAAATCAGGCGATTGACAAAACCCGGTCGAAAGAATTTAGCCAAGGCCGGAAAACCGATGACATTGACTACCTCGTAAATAAAATCGACACACAAGAAAACGGGCAACTTGCGGTTGATGCAATCGGGCTGAAAGAAGTGTTGATGAAATTGCCGGAAGATCAGCGGTTTATTGTAAACCAGTTGTATTTGAAGGGTTATACGCATTCAGAAGTTGCCGAAGAATTTAACATCCCGCTAGGCACAGTGAAAACAAGAACCCGTTTGGCTTTGATGGAATTGAGGACTATCTTAAAAGTGAATTGAACAGACAAGAATACATATTGAGCGGAGTACTGGAAGCCTATGTGCTGGGCGGGCTCACGGAGCAGGAAAAGGTGGACGTGGAGAAAAACCTTGCGCAATACCCTGAGTTGAGGGATGAGCTGGCGCGGGTTGAGGATACTTCTGAAGCCTTGCTGTTGGGGCTGGCCATAGCGCCCCCGGCATCGGTGAAGGAAAGGGTAATGCTAGCCATTCAGCCAACAGGAAAAATTATCAAAATGGATACCGATCGGGCATTGCAGTGGAGGTACGCTGCGGCCGCTTCGATTGCAATTGCTTTGGGTGCCTCGCTTTTGGCGTACGACTATCATTCCAAATGGAAGAGTTCTGAAGTTGCCCTGAATGATTTGGTCGCACAAAACAAACAGATCGCTCAAGATTATAACCGGGTTAATCTTCGTTTGGATAAAGTGGAGAACGACCTTCACGTGATCGACAACCCCGCATTCGCCAAAGTGGTAATGAAAGGCACGCCCAATGCGCCACAAGCCATGGCTTCGGTGTATTGGAACGAGCAAACCAAAGAAGTCTTTCTTAGCACCCAAAACCTTAGAGCGCTTTCTCAACAAAATCAATATCAATTGTGGGCCATCATCAATGGTAAACCTGTTGATGCGGGAATTTTTGATGGCAATGTTGCTGGCTTGCTGAAAATGAAGGTCATTGGCAAAGGCGCTGTTACATTTGCAGTAACCATTGAGCCACGTGGAGGCAAGCCCTCACCTACCCTGGAAACCATGCAAGTGGCCGGGAATGTAGGGAAAGGCTAACCTATTATTTCCATTTCTTTACCCCACCCCTACCATCCAAATCGGTTTAAACCTCATATATTCAAGTCAACGGAGATTTTGGTCACCTAAAAGAAAATCATTTTCAGTTAAATTATATTTTTGTATTTTTATTTCAATTTATTTTAAATCAGCATATTATGAAAATGGTACCAGTACGTTTTTATTATCAGAGGGCTCGAATTTTCGGGTGGATGGTGGTCTTATCCGTAGTTGGCTATATCGCATTTACTATCTTTGCACCCTACTTTAGATAGTGCCACGAAATAAGAACATACCTGTAAAAAGTTATTACCAGAGGGCGAAAGTCTTTGGATACCTTATACTTGTTGTGGCTTTGGTTTTGGCGGCTATCTACCTTTTCG
>JAYVMP010000208.1:0-28993 GCA_043758895.1 Bacteroidota bacterium | reverse complement strand
TGAATTTCATAAAAGGCATCCACTCTGTATTTCGCTTTTGTTCCGCGCGCTCGGGGTTGCTTGCGCATCCACTCCAGTTCTTTCTTCATCAGGTTGCGCGCTTTGGCCACTTCCGTTTTCAGCATTTCCTCACGTTCAGATTTTTTCTCGAGGAAATAGGCGTATTTTCCTTTGTAGGAATAAAGTTTGCCACGGTCGATTTCCATAATCAGGTTAGCCACATTGTCCAAAAAATAGCGATCGTGTGTCACCATGAGCAGCGTTATGTTCTGGCCCGACAAATAATTTTCGAGCCACTCGATTGCTTCGAGGTCCAGGTGGTTTGTCGGTTCGTCCAACACCAAAAGCTCGGGCGAGGCGAGGAGCATTTGTGCCAAGAAGGTACGCTTGCGCTGCCCACCTGAAAGTTCCTCAAACTTTTGATCGAGGTTGATGATGCCAAGCTTGCTGGTGATCTCTTGCACTTTGGCATCGTATTCCCACGCTTGAAGTTCTTCCATTTGATCGAGCACGTGCTGCATCTTTTCAGGTGTTGTATTCGGGTCGTGGATGCAGTGTTCATATTCCTTGACAACGGCAGCAATTTTGTTTTTCTCGTCAAATAAAATATCGTTTACTGTAAAGTGGCCAGGGGCATTGGGTTGCTGAACGAGGTCACCTAATTTGATGCCATCGCGAATGCTCACTTTGCCACCATCCGGTTGTACCTGGCCAATAAGGATTTTGAGCAACGTGGATTTGCCCGCACCATTTTCACCCACCAAAGCGATCTTGTCGCCTTGAGCTATGCCAATGGTAAGGTCTTGAAATAGCCAACGGTCGTTGTAGGATTTGGAGAGGGATTCAGCTGAAAGGTAGTTCACGTTATAAAAATTAGGCCGCAAAGGTAGCCTTAGATTTTGGATTCTGGCCACTCGAATTTGTAAATTTGGAATGAAGCACCCATTAACTTAGGCCCTATGTTATGATCTCCCGACATTAGCTTTGAATGTGAAATCTTGAATTATCTTTGCGAGATGACTCCAATTATTGCCCCATCGATACTTGCGGCCGATTTCGCTAATCTTCAGCGTGAAATTGAAATGATAAACACCAGCGAGGCCGACTGGGTGCATGTGGATGTGATGGATGGCGTATTTGTTCCCAACATTTCGATGGGCCTGCCCGTGGTGGAGGCAATCAATCGTTACGCTAAAAAACTGTTGGATGTTCATTTGATGATCGTTCAACCGGAGAAGTTTGTGGAAGCATTTTATAAAGCAGGTGCAGGAATTATTTCAGTCCACATCGAAGCATGTCCACACCTGCACCGAAATCTCCAGCAGATAAAGGCGTTGGGTTGCAAGGCGGGCGTGGCGGTTAATCCGCATACCCCTATCGCAGCGCTATCCGAGGTTATTCATGATATTGATTTGGTCTGTTTGATGTCGGTAAACCCTGGTTTTGGCGGACAGCAATTTATTGAGCGGACGTATGACAAAATAAAGGAGTTGAAGCGATTGATCTTGGACCGAAACACCAAAACTTTAATTGAAATTGATGGCGGAGTAAACCAACAAAATGCTAAGCCTTTACTTGATGCAGGGGCCGATGTATTGGTAGCGGGTAACTTTGTTTTCTCGTCCTCAAATCCTAAGGAGGTAATCGAGCGTTTGAAAAAAAATTAATTGTTATCAGCCAGTTGGTACCCATAGATAATTCACATTTACCAATAACTACTATTTTATATGAGGCACATCAAAAGTATTCTGATTCTAATCCTGCTCGCATCTTGTGCTCGTTCCGTTTCGCGTATCGATCCAAGTAAGGAAATTGATTTGAGCGGCCGGTGGAACGACAGCGACTCGCGGATGGTGGCCCAAAAGATGGTCACGGATCTTTTAGCGAGCGACAAATTCAAAGAATATTCCAAAACCCTTAATAAGAAGCCAGCCATCATTGTCGGTTTGATCCGAAATAAGACAAGTGAGCACATTGACGCAGATAATTATATTAAGAAAATAGAATTGGCAATTTATAACTCCAATATCGCAGACTTGGTTGAGGCGGGTGATTTTCGTGATAAACTTCGCCAGGAGAGGGCGGATCAGCAAGACTTTTCCAGTGCTGAAACCGTTTCCAAATGGGGAAAAGAAGTTGGGGCCAACCTAATGTTGTTTGGTGAGATGACTTCCGAAACGGATGTCTATAATAAAAAGCGAGTCGTTAATTATATCACCACGCTCTACCTTACCGACATGGAAACCAACAAGCGAGTGTGGTATGGACAGGAGGAGATCAAAAAATTCATTAAGGATTGATACCGAATACCTGGATTATGCAGGATACGGGCGTAACACTGATCTTTGCATACCTGAACAATAAAACCCTTAAAACTGCAACTTGAAACACCTTCTTGCCATACTATCATTAGTGACGGTATCTTCGTGCGCTACTTATTATCAATCCAATTTTACTTTTAACCAAGAGTTTGAGAGTGGCCAGCTTGACAAAGCTTACAAAACAATGCAAGCACACTCCTCGCAAGCTCACGGAAAAAAGGAGTTTTTGTATTTTGTCAATAACGGTTTGGTGCTATCGATGATGGGTCGCTATGCGGAGAGCAATGATTTTTTTGAAAAGGCGTTTTTATTTGGCGAAGACTACCGTACCAATTACCTCAACGAGGTTGCCTCCTACCTGACCAATCCCAACTTTACTTCCTATAAAGGGGAAGATCACGAGCATCTGCTGATGCTTTACTACAAGGCCATGAATTATTTGAAGCTGAACAACACCGATGATGCCTTAGTCGAAATCAGAAGGCTCAACATACGGCTTCAGCAACTCGCTGATCGGTATCAATCCTCCAATAAATATGAACATGATGGATTCATAAATATTTTGATGGGTATCACCTATGAGGTGGACAAAGATTACAATAATGCCTTTATCGCTTACCGTAATGCCTTAACCATTTACAATAACGATTATCAAAAACTATTTGGGCTTCAAGCTCCGCAGCAGTTGAAGGAAGACCTGCTGCGCACGGCTTGGTTAAGTGGACTGAAGGACGAGTTCGAGAATTATAAAGTTTCTTTGGCCATGCCCGACTATGTGTACCGACCCAATGAAGGAGGTGAGCTGATTTTCTTTTGGCACAACGGACTGGCACCGGTAAAGACAGAGTGGGGCGTTGACTTTGTCATTAGCCGGCAAGGTGGCTTGGTTTATTTTACCAACGAGCAGCTTGGCCTTACTTTTCCCTTTCCGGTCGAAGGGTATAGTGAAAGCCAAGTGAATGGATTGGCAAGCCTTCAGGTTTTTCGGGTGGCCTTTCCGAAATACGTAGAGCGCCCCACTTATTATTCAACGGGTACTATCCGTATCAACGGCAACGAGTTGCCATTGCAGCTGGTGGAAGATATCAACAAGATTGCCTTTAAGTGCTTACGTGAACGGATGGGTTTAGAATTCAGTAAGGCTTTGCTGCGGGTTGCATTAAAAAAAGTGGAAGAGTCTGAAGTGAGAAAGCAAGATCAAACGTTAGGATATATTGTGGGTATATTCAACGCGCTTACCGAAAAAGCCGACACTCGCAATTGGCAAACATTGCCACACAGCATTTCCTACTGCAGGGTGCCGCTGGCCGAAGGGCAAAATTCAATAACATTTTCAGTAAAGAACCCCAATGGCAAGACGGCCGACCACCCGCTCACTTACACCGCAAAGAAAGGGCAGGTATTTTTTCACACGTTTTCTTCGTTAGAAAGTAACTTCCCGAGCTATGGAGGTTATTGAACAACATCAAATCCCTATCTTTAGATTTAAAATTTTGTTCTGAAACGACTAATTAAACTTACTTTGATCATGTTGGCATTTGCTCCGGTTACTTTATCCGCCCAAGATAAAGGCAAGACGGCTATCCCACTCGATCATTTTTATGTCACACCGCGCACTGGTTCCACTTTTTTCAGGCGTGTTTTACGCAATTTTCATTTTGGGGCTTATACCGGTTATGGAAACACGTTCTTCAAAAGCCAATTAAGTGGTGTGGGCATTTATCAAGTGCCGGGTGGCATGCCAGAGCTCTTCACCACCTCTACCGCAACGCGCTACACCAATTGGATAAACAATGCAGGCACAGATACTTCGGCTCCCGGAAACTACGTAGTGGCCAATCCGGCTAACCTCAGCTTCAAGGGGCACGCCTTGAATATTCCGCTTGCGGCCACCCTCCATTATGAGTTTAACCGCTACCGCATCGGTGGTGGGTATTCTTACGAGTTGATGAGCATAGGTTCGCTTCACCCCACCACCTTAAGCAATAAAATCTCAGACCTCACACCGAGCAGCCCTACAGGCTTTATCAGAAAATATTGGGGAATGTTGGGTGTGTCCTTCTACCGTTGGAACGAATACCTTTTTACGGGCGACCTTCAAGCAGGAAGTTATAAATTGAAAACGAACTACAACGCCTCACAAGTTGCACCAGGCTTTTTTTTTAATTTTGGGGTGACGGTTGAGCGCGACCTTTCCGAATATTTTAAGGTGTTTGTGCGGCCTGCTTACGAAATTAAAAGTTATAACCTCGCACTCCCTGCCGGTGGCTCATCCATTCATTACAACATCAATGCGTTGTATGTGAATGCAGGGTTCACGTACTCCATTCCCGAGTTGCCGCGATGCTTTTTAAAGGATTGTCATGCACAAGTGAACCATGCCCATGGAAACAAAGAATACCGCAGCAACAGGCATGCGATTTACAAAAAACAAAACCCGGGATATGGCGAGAACGACCCCGTCTTAATTAAGTACAAAGGAAAAAATAAGCGAAAAATAAACCCTTATTAAATTCGAAACTGTAAGTATAATCATCCAACATTTGAGTTACCTAACATTAGATCCGCAACAGGCCCCTCCACACAAATTGCAATCGTATTTACAAGGAGCGATTGCCCCGCGGCCTATTGCATTTGCCAGCACGGTGGACAAAACCGGAATGGTCAACCTTAGTCCCTTCAGTTTTTTTAATTTATTTGGCACCAATCCACCAGTCCTTATTTTTTCACCGTCACGCAGAGTGCGCGATAACACGGTGAAACACACGCTTGAAAACGTAAAAGAAGTTCCTGAGGTAGTAATCAACATTGTTAATTACAGCATGGTCGATCAGGCTTCATTGGCAAGCTGCGAATATCCAAAGGGTGTAAATGAATTCGTGAAATCAGGGTTTACCGAATTGCCATCGGTCAAAGTAAAGCCGCCACGCGTGGCCGAGTCGCCCGCTTCCTTCGAATGTAAAGTCAATCAAGTCATCTCTTTGGGCGATGAAGGAGGTGCAGGGAATCTAATCATTTGCGAAATCCTGTTGGCTCATTTCAGCGAAGCAATCCTCGATGCCAATAGCAACATTGACCCACAAAAATTGGATGCGGTGGCTCGGATGGGTGGAGATTTTTATTGCCGCGCACAAGGCGAAAACCTTTTTAAGGTGGCCAAGCCAAATACAAAGCTTGGCATCGGGTTTGATCAGTTGCCGGAGTGGATCCGAACCAGTAAAATCCTTTCGGGAAATGATTTGGCCAAGCTGGCCAATGTTGAAAAATCACCTATCGCGGAAAGCCCAGTAAACGCAGGCATTCCCGATGAAGGAACCCGGCATCATTTAGCAAAGAAATTATTGGCCGAAGGCAAAATTGAAGAAGCTTGGGCCATCCTTCTGAACCCTTAATTACCCTATATTTTTTCTCTAATTCCTGTACAGTACTGCTTTCACTGCTTTTACAGTTCTTTCCACATTTGGCAAAATAGCATCAATCAGTGTAGGTGCGTAGGGCAGAGGCACATCCAAACTGTTGATCCGGTGGATGGGCGCATCCAAATAATCGAACGCGTGTTTCTGGATATGGTAGGTAATTTCAGAGGAGATGGCAGCCAACGGCCATGCTTCTTCAATGATGACAAGCCTATTCGTTTTCTTTACTGATTCCACAACGGTTGCATAGTCAATCGGCCTTACGGACCGCAGATCTATAACCTCCGCAGAGATGCCTTCTTTTTCCAATTCTTGGGCTGCGGCCAACGTTACCTTCATGATCTTGCCAAATGAAACGAGGGTTACATCAGTGCCACTTCGCTTTATATCCGCAGCGCCAATCGGGATCAAATATTCTTCCGTTGGCACTTCGCCCTTGTCGCCATACATTAATTCACTTTCCATGAAGATGACTGGATCGTTATCGCGGATAGCAGTTTTTAAAAGTCCTTTGGCATCATAAGGTGTAAAAGGAACGACTACTTTCAATCCTGGAGTATTGGCATACCAGTTTTCAAAATTTTGTGAATGTTGTGAGCTTAACATCCCGGCATTACCGGTAGGGCCGCGAAAAACAATGGGTACATTAAATTGCCCGCCTGACATGGAAAGCATTTTGGCCGCTGAGTTGATCACTTGGTCAATCGCCACCAATGAAAAATTGAATGTCATAAATTCAACAATAGGCCGGATGCCGTTCATGGCAGCACCTACGCCCACCCCGGCAAAACCCAATTCGGAAATGGGTGTGTCGATCACCCGCTCCGGACCGAACTCATCAAGCATACCTTGGCTCACTTTGTATGCCCCATTGTATTCGGCTACCTCTTCGCCCATCAACAGGACTTTGGAATCCCTGCGCATCTCTTCATTCATCGCTTCCCGAAGGGCTTCCCTAAATTGGATTTCTCTCATGCTCAGATCAATTAAGAATTAAGTGGTTTTCAAAGTCCGTAAAAATAATACCTGAAACATCAATAAAAAAACGACTTGTGTGGACTGGCCTACCTCATCGGCTTACGGCTATGAGCCCACTGTCTCGCCCATCCAATCACTGGTGTCCATCTTTCTGAAAAGGAAACCACGCGTTCACGCTTGTTAAATAAATAAACTAAAAAATTTAGTATATTTATTGCTTTTAATATTAAAAAGAACTTATTTAGCTAAAATATTTAGCTAATGGACAAGCACAAACTAAAACTAAAAAGCAAAAGGCTAAGCTCTGGCCGTTTCCAAATCGACTTTTCTACGGTTGGGTTGGTCGATGGTTTCTACGGCTACCTCTTAGCGGAGCCCAAGACCTCTGTTCATGAAGTGATCGAGAAAATAGATCGCCATATCCAAGCGATGGCGAACACCGAGCACTACTTTCAACGCAACCTTTTTTCATTTGGCAAACGAACCAACAACTCAGGCAGGATTTTAATTTTTAAAAATACTTCTCATTCTACCGCCTCTCCTCTCAATAGTTCCGGAGGAGAGGCAAAAACCAAAACACTATGGTAAGCCTAAACGAAAACATCCGAACCCTTCGCAAGAAATTGCAACTTACGCAAGATGAGTTCGCACAGAAGCTTGGCATCAAGCGCTCACTTTTGGGTGCGTACGAAGAAGGACGTGCCGAGCCGCGTGCCGAAATGCTGCAAAAAATGGCCATGCTCTTCGGCCTTACGATGGAAGCCCTGATCGGCATGGACTTAACCAAGTCCGAACCCAAAGCTCCGCTTACCTACAACAGGGGCAAAGAGGTACTGGTGGTTACGGTTGACAATGATCGAAAGGACAATATTGAGTTTGTTCCGGTAAAAGCGTCTGCTGGTTACCTCAGTGGCTATGCTGATCCTGAATATGTGAAAGAGTTGCCGCGCTTCCATCTGCCCGTGTTAAAGCAGGGAACTTACCGTGCGTTTGAGATCAAAGGCGATTCAATGTTGCCTTTGTTGCCGGGCTCTATTATTGTGGGTGAATATGTTGAAAAACTGAACGACATCAAAAGCGGAAAGACGTATGTTTTGGTCACGCAACAAGAAGGCGTGGTTTATAAGCGTGTGTTCAACTACCTTGACGAAAACGGAAAACTCTTTTTGGTATCTGATAACCGTCAGTACGCTCCTTACCAGGTGGATGGTGAGGAAGTGATGGAAGCGTGGTCAGCCAAAGCCTATATCAGTGTGCAATTCCCTGATGCGGAAGTAAAGCCACAAGCATCGGTGGAGCAGTTGGCAAGTGTGGTTTTGGATTTGCAAAAAGAACTGTTTCAACTCAAGGATAAGAATTCAAAGAAATAACTTAGCGGTTAGCCGATCCCAGCGCTCCTGTCTCCCGATAGCTATCGGGATGAAAGGAGCAGGGTGAGGTGACTCATAAAAAAATAACATACTGTATGGAAAGTTTAGCTCCAAATATTTTTGTCAAGGACATCAATGCCACCATCACGTTCTACCAGCAACTTGGATTTAAAATAATCATGACTGTTCCTGAAAAGGGAGATTATGACTGGGCAATGATGACGAATGGGGCAGTCACATTCATGTTTCAGACCTATGCCAACTTAAGCGATGCCTTGCCGCAAATAAATCGCACGAATGGAGGCTCCTTGCTATTCTATATCAAATTAAAAGGCATTCGCACGTTTTATGAAAAAATTAAAAACGAGGCAAAAGTGATTGCGGAATTGAGCAAGACATTTTATGGAGCAACGGAGTTTTCCATTGAGGATAACAATGGCTATGTACTAACGTTTGCCGAAGACGAAGGTTGAGTTTATTGAAGTAAGGCAACTGTGGCTGGGCGATTGATTTTCCCGGTGGCTGTTTTTTTGAATAGCGGGATAAATATAACCTTTTTTGGAAGTTCGTATTTCGAAAGCTGATGAATTTTTACGTTTAGTATCTTTTCTTGCACTGGTTTTTCGAACGGACTTCCTTCCATGATTAACGTTACCTGCTGCCCCAATTGATCATGCGGTGTCCCTGCAACTAAAAACCGATTCTTGATTTGAAGTTGGTTGAATACTTCTTCAAAAATTGACTCCACCTTTTCTGGAATGATTTTGATTCCACCTGAATTGATCACGTTGTCAATTCTTCCAAGCCAACGGAATTTTCTTTCTTCTACCAGTTCCACCAAATCATTAGTAATAATTTCTTTACTGAGAAAGTTGATTCGAATGCACAGACATCCGCGATTGTCCAACCGGAGTTTAACAGTTGAAAACGCTTCGAAATAGTCCTGTGGTTGCAACCCTCCTAGTCTTTGCAATGCAATGTGTGAGAGGGTTTCCGTCATTCCGTAAGTAGCAAAAATGGCGCATTTACTTTTCCTTGCTTTTTCTTTTAACGCAAAGCTGATGGGCGCACCGCCAATAACGGCACAGCGCACCTGATCTAAGGTTTCAGGAAGATAGGTAAGGAGATATTCCAATTGGTAGGGAACAAGTGCCACAAAATCTATTGGATCAGTTTTAATTTTATCAAATGGATTGGATGAGGGTTCAATGGCAATGACATTCATCCCCGCGATAAAACTGCGCACCAACATCATTTGCCCGGCAATGTATTTGGTATCCAGGCAGACCAATGAAGTCATTTCTGATTTGAGTTGTAATGCCTCGATGGTTTGGCTGGCGCTCGCCTCCATCTGAGAACGAAGCAAACGAATTTGTTTTGGGGAACCGGTGGAGCCTGAGGTTTGAATGAAAAATTCTTTTTGGCCGCTTAGCCATTTTTTGCAAAAGGTTAGGACCACCATTTCAAAAGCTGTTGAACTTTTATCAACGGATATTTTTAGTATCGCGTCATGCGAATAACTTTTCCCATTCACCTCGATCCACGGCCGCTGACTCATTTGGGTAATCCAATTTTCTTAGCCAATTTCTGATGGAGCATTTTTCGTGGATCGGTTACAATGATCAAGGGAATTTTGGAAACTTCGAAAAGTTTGGCTCACGTTTTTCGATGAAAGCATTCTTGCCTTCTTTGGCCTCATCACTTAAATAGTAAAGAAGTGTAGCATTGCCTGCCAACTCTTGAATGCCCGCTTGTCCATCAAGCTCCGCATTAAATGAACTTTTCAACATGCGTATAGCGAGCGGGCTTTTCTTCAAAATCTTATTGGCCCAAGCCACATAGGTTTCTTCCAATTTATCCAAAGGAACAATTTTATTGACAAGCCCCATATCCAACGCTTCTTTTGCATCGTATTGATCGCAGAGGTACCAAATCTCGCGCGCTTTTTTTTGCCCAACAATTCTTGCAAGGTACGAAGCCCCGAAGCCGCCATCAAAACTTCCCACGATCGGACCGGTTTGCCCGAAGCGTGCGTTCTCTGCGGCAATGGTCAAATCGCAAACTACATGGAGTACATGGCCTCCGCCAATCGCCCAGCCAGCAACGGCAGCGATAACCGGTTTGGGAATGGAGCGGATCAATTTTTGAAGATCTAGCACATTCAACCGAGGCACTGCATCCGTGCCCACATAGCCACCATGCCCGCGCACACTTTGGTCGCCACCACTACAAAAAGCTTTGCCGCCTTCGCCCGTTAGAATAATCACGCCCACCTCTGTGTCCTCACGGCATAGGTTCATCGCATCGATCATTTCATTCACGGTAAGAGGAGTGAAGGCATTGTGCACGCGCGGGCGATTGATGCTGATGCGGGCAATGCCGTTGTACTTATGAAATAGGATTTCCTTGTATTGTTTTACCGATTTCCACTCCTGCTTAAGTTCCATAACCTGATTTGATTTGTTGTTTAAATTTCTCGAACCATTCTTTGTTCTCTTCCTGATGACTTTCCATTTCAAAAATCTTGGTCTTGCCATCAAAGATTAGAAAGTCGGTCATCCCATTTTTTACTTTCTTTAGTGAATCAATATGAAAATAGTCAAAACCATACTCAGCAGCCAGATGACGGGCCGATAATTTTTGTTGGGTTACAAAGAACTCATCGCGATCTTTCACTTGGCCTGGCCCATCGATCATCTTAAATATAAGGCCGCCATGGTTGTTGAGCACCAGCACATGAAGATTGGGCAATGCATAGTTGTGCCAAAATGCATTGCGATCGTAAAAGAAGGCCATGTCGCCTGTAATAAGAAAGTTTGGAATTTCATTGCAAAGGCTATGCCCTACAGAGGTGCTGGTGCAGCCATCAATCCCACTTGTGCCGCGGTTTGAATAAACATGAATTCCTTTCTTGCCGGCCTCAATGCCAATAAAATTGGCATACCTCACCGACATGCTGTTTGCCAGGTGAAGGTTGCATCGGGGCGGCAGGTGAGTGATCAACTCGTTTATCACGGCCAGTTCAGAAAAGGATGAGTGGGCAAAGTATTTTTCCATCGATAGCATGGTGCGGTGCTCTTCCGCTTGCCAGATCCTTGCGAAATTTTCTTTCTTTTGTTCTTCAAATCCCTTGTCCTTTTTTTCAGCTGTTAATGCGGTGAATACATCTTTCGGAATGGCGTGAATGACTCGTGTTAGAGATTGAAACGTGTCGGCCGATGGACCAGAAGGCTGAATATGCCAATGCGCTTGAGCTTTAAAAGTTCGTAGAAAAATCTTCGTGTTTTTGGATACAATGGATTTGCCAAATGTGATTAACAATTCGGGTTGGAGAGAATGTTGAATGTCTTTTCCGCACGCTGCTAAAAACGTGTCGGCATACCGGATTAAATTTTTATTAGAATGCAAGTTCGAGATCGCATCACCGATAATTGGCGCTTGGTTAGCTTCTGAAAATTTTTCCACGGCCTTGCACAGGCCATCATCAAAATCCAACTGCCCGCCAACGACAAGAACTTTTGAGTATCCTTTTAGTTTGTTTTTTAATTCTTCAATTTCATCATCAGGTAAAATTGGATTTACCCTCGAGATATTGATTACTTTTAGGTTTTTACTGAAAACTATTTTTTCTCCCTTTGCGGGATAGAGTGGTTCGCGGAAAGGTGCATTGATATGAACAGGGCCTTTCGGGAATTCTTCCGAGAGATTGATGGCTTCATTGATGATACGCTGAATAAACCAGGTTGAATCCGGATGCTCGTAATCTTGTGGAAGTGTAAATGATTTCTTTACGTGCACTCCAAAAATTGATGTTTGACGAATGGTTTGCCCATCGTATTGGTCAATCCATTCATTTGGGCGATCGGCTGTGAAGACGATCAAAGGGATCTGCTGAAAAAAGGCTTCCGCAATAGCTGGCGCAAAATTGTAGGCGGCAGAACCTGAAGTGCAGACTAAAACCACTGGAGAGTTGGTTTGGTGAGCAATACCTGTGGCAATGAATGCTGCACATCGTTCATCGCTTATCGTTTTCACATTGATGCTATCGTGATTGACAAGAGCTAATGTTAGCGGTGCACACCGGCTTCCCGGGCAAAGCACAGCCTGGGTTAGGCCCTTGCTGGCGCAGAGTTCGGCAATGTCGTAGATGGGTTGAAAAAGCAATACCTAAGGGTTAATGATTTGACTCAACGTTTGAATTTTCATGGCCACTTCTTCTGCCTCTTGCTGCGGGTCTGAATCTGCTGTCACTCCGGCTCCGGCATAAATCCGGGCAGTCTTTTCAAGAATTTGGATGCACCTCAGGTTCACAAATAATCTGCTTTCTCCTTCAAAATTGACAGGGCCAAGATAACCACTGTAAAATTCGCGGTCATAGCCTTCATTTTTTCGCAAAAAATCCAATGCGGGCTCCAGGGGCATTCCACAAACCGCAGAAGTGGGGTGGAGCAACTTCAGCATCACCGAGCCCAACTGTGGAAAGTTCACCTCTTTCATATCCACTTCATAGTCAGTGCACAAATGCAAAAGACGTCCTGCTACCACGGTGCGCGGCCCGTGCTCGGCATATTCCCTTACCCTTATTTTTTTGAAACAATTAATGATATAACGACAAACAAGTGCTTGCTCTTCAATTTCCTTTTGTGTCCAGGCTACGGACTTCAAATTTATTTCCTGTTGGTAGGGAAGTGTTCCGGCCAATGCAATGGTGCGAAACTTGTCACCTTCAACACTAACCAGTAATTCGGGCGATGCGCCAAGCCATGTCCCGGTCTCTGGCGAAGAGATGAATGACACAAAAGCTTTGGGATGTTTTTCGCAAAAGAGGTAAAAGGTTTTCAACACCTCAAAATTTTCCGGCAAATCAATTTCGTTAACCGTTGAGGGTACTATTTTTTCAAGTGATCCGCTTTCAATCTGTTGCATCCCCTCTTGAACTAATCTTCTATAGTCGTTGGCGTATTTACCTTTTGGATTTTTAGAATAATACATTTTAATTTTCTCCGTGCCGGGTTGACTTTGATTTTCCTTGTGCAAGTTGTATTTTGTATTGTTGAGGTCGGGTCCCTCGACAAGGTCTTCTCCTTTAAATTTAAAAATCAGGTCGGCACTAAAGAAGAATTTATTTAGCGTTGGGTTGAATGGTGCAACGGCAAAGCCTGGTTTTGAACCTTCAAGGTTAATTTCATTCTGCGTTGTTGCCCCTGAATTGCAGACGATTAAATATTTTTCATCCTTGTCCGGCAGCCTCCAAAACATAAATGATCCACCGTGTCCGATAATTTGCGGGATCAGGGTTTTTACAAATAGCCTTTCTCCGACTTTACTTTTTTTTTGTATCACCTTCATATTTTCCGATCGATAATTGCCATTGTTATTCTGCTCACGCAAACCAATTCATCTTTTTCTGTGCTGATCCGGATTTCCCACACATGTGTTTTTTTTCCGATATGAAGTGGCTTTACCTTCCCCACCACAAAACCGATGCGCACACTTTTGATGTGGTTGGCATTGACTTCCAGGCCTACAGGGTATTGTAGGTTGGTATCCAGGCAGCACATTGCGGCAACGCTACCTAATGTTTCGGCCAGTGCCACCGATGCTCCACCATGTAACAAGCCAAGTGGCTGATGGGTTCGGTGATCAACCGGCATTTTTGCTTCGATAAAATCTTCTCCGAGGGTTGTGTACCGAATGCCTAAGTGCTCTACCAAACTGTTGGCTGATAGTTTGTTCAACTCTTCAAGGGTAATGTTTGGCTTAAAAATCGACATAAATAATGGGATGAAGTTTTCTATCGATGGATTAAAGTATTTATTTATTTTTGCGACCAAATTTAAGAAAATTGCCGAGCAAAAAAATTTACCTTATCCGCCACGGACAAACGGATTTCAACTTGCAGGGCATCGTGCAGGGCAGTGGTGTTGATTCTTCCCTTAACAAGATGGGGCAGGCACAGGCCCATGCTTTTTTTGAGAAGTATAGGTCCATTACGTTTGATAGGATTTACACCTCCGAACTAAAACGAACTACGGAGACAGTGAGTGAATTTATCAAGTTGGGTATTTCCCATGAGTCACTATCCGGGTTGAATGAAATAAGCTGGGGCGAGAATGAAGGCCATCCGATCACCCCACGGGAAGATGCCTACTACCATTGGATGCTGCACCAATGGCAAAGCGGCAATACCTCGCTGAGGATCAAGGGAGGGGAAAGCCCCGATGAGGTGGCTTTGCGCCAGCAGCCGTTTATCAACCAGCTATTTCGCCATGCTCTTGACGAGAAAATTTTAGTTTGCATGCATGGCCGGGCCATGCGCATCCTGCTCTGCCAGTTGCTGCATTATTCCCTGAAAAGTATGGACTTATTCGAGCATTCGAACTTGTGTCTGTACTTAGTTGAATTTACTAAGAATATGGTTAGCATAAGAAATTACTGCGATATAAATCACCTCAAAGGCATTGTAATTCCTGTGGTTGAAAAGGAAATGCAATCTACACCTTGACTGCCTTTAATTCTTCTAATGCAGCGTGCGACTTGCTGTCGATTGAGCTTTTGTATTCGTGTCTTTTGTATGTCAACGCTAGCTCAAAATATCTTTTTGCAATCGGGTAGTTTTTTTGATCACGATAGATGTAACCTAATTGCAGGGCTGCATTGGGGGCAAAATACCAAGGATTTTCTTTTGCCAGGCGAATGGTTTCCTCGTAGTATATTTTGGCGGCAGCAAGCTCCTCGGTTTTGTGTGCCAATCGCGCCTTCCGATAAAAATATTCGGTTTGCTCTTTCAGGTTTTTTAACTCAGCAAAAGACAGGGACTGCATGATCACCTGCGCCTCCTTGTAATACCCGCCATCGGTATAAAAGCGGATCTTCAATAATTTCTGGTTGGGCAATCTTTTTTCTCCCAATTGGGAAGCAGCATATTTGTCGGGATCGGCCAGCTCCCGCCCAATTGTTTTCGCTTTTTCCCAGTATATCTTGGCTTGGCTTTCTTCATTCATCAGCCAATAGCAAATCCCAATTTTATAGTGCGCGTCTTTTTTAAAACTCTGGCTTCGATAGCCTTTAATAAACTTTTGATACGCTGCGATTGCCTTGTTGTATTCCCCTTTGTTGAGCAATGCTTCCGCGCGGAGGTATTCAAGGTAATACATTTGAAGCCCTTGGCTGTGTTGATCTAAGGTGGCCATTAATTCAAGGGCTTTTTCGCTTTGCGAATCTTTGGCCGCCATATTGATAGCCAGGAAAAGAACCAGCCGGCTTTCGGGTTTTTCATTTAGGCAACCCATCAGCCCTTTGGCTGCTTCTGAAAATTGTTGGTTGATAAAACCTTTGATTGTAAAATAAAGTATCGTGGCTTCCATATTTAGCGAAGAGGTTGAATTTCTCAGCTCTTGCAACTGCTGTTGGCCCACAACGACTGATCCGCGCATCCCCAGCAAACTAATGAACCATTGATACTTGTCGGGCACGGAGCCAATCATCACCTGGATTACCCCGCTTGTTTTTTTTATGGGGATGAAGTTGGGGTATTTTTTTAAACACTCCTGGGTAAGATTGTAGGCCTTGCGTATAGCAAACACCGCGTTGAAACTTTGGTCCAGGTTAAGTAAGTTAAAGCCGCGCTGGAGGTCAAGTTCGGCTTCAAGAAAAAGCCGCTCAGGGCCGTTGGGCAAATTATCAATAAGGTAGAGCCGCTTGCGGAAATTGGACTCTAATTGATCGAATTTTTTTTGATCCTCGGTAATCAGCACATCAACGGTTTCGCATAGGCTGAGGATATATACCTTATAAAGTTCTTGGGAGGGATCAGTGATTTTGTTTAATTGCTCCTTTGCCATATCGGGCTGAAGGTTCAACACCAACTGATATGCCTTTTGCATTTCGTTGCTGAATTGCCACACCGGATAAGTGGCTTCTGCCGAAGCTGAAATTTGAAACAATAAAAAAAAACAGGCGGAAAGGCCTGCTTTTCTTATCCACCTTATCGGAAAATAATTAGGCAACTTTTTTAGCCCTTTTAACGGGAGTAGTTTTTTTTGGTTTTACTTCTTCTTCCATTGAGCCTAAATCAACATCGGCCAAAATCCTTCCAGAGTGTTCATCGATAACAATCTTTTTCTTCTCTCTGATCTCCGCAATTTTTTGAGGAGGGATAATAATGTTACAACCCTCGGCTGCACCGCGCACAACACGGACTACCGCAAGGCCATTGGTAAGGCTTCCGCGCAGCCGATCATAGTGCTTCATTAGTTTTTCGTCAATTTTTTTTGTAGCCTTTTCGCGGTCGATCAGGAGTTTTTTCTCTTCCTCTTGATTTTCGCCAAGGATGTCCTGCAATTCGTTCTTTTTATTTTCAAGGTCTTTCATCCGCTCACCGATCAATGATTCGATGGAGGTGATTTCTGTTTTCTTTGCTTCAATTTTATCTTTGGCTTCTTTGATCCGCTTTTCGCAAATCTGGATTTCCAGTTCTTGAAGCTCCACCTCTTTGGTGATGGCGTCAAATTCGCGGTTGTTTTTTACATTCTTCTGTTGGTCGTTGTATTTCTTAACCAGCTTTTCGGCCTCTTTGATGCCCTCTTTGTTTTTCTTAATGTTGTCTTCAAGTTCTTTCAACTCCGTTTCAAAGCGACCTTGGCGTACGCGGTAGCCTTCCATCTCGTCTTCCAGGTCTTGAACCTCATCGGGAAGGTCGCCCCGCAGTTTTTTTAGTTCGTCTAATTTTGAATCAATAGATTGTAGCTTTACCAAGGCCTCCAATTTCTGTGCAACTGTCTGATTTTCCATTATTTATAAATAGCTTAGTGGGTTGGTGGACGTGTTTGAAAAAATGATTGCAAAAGTAGTAAATTTTTCCTTTAAAAAAGCTATTAAAAGGTCTTTTGTAAATTGTTCGCTTTCAAAATGGCCAATGTCGGCAATCATTATTTTTCTGTCAGCGTCAAAAAATTCATGGTACTTAAAATCGGAGGAAACGAATACGTCCGCTCCCAGGGCAACAGCCGAGGGCAAAAGGAAACTCCCAGCCCCTCCGCAAATGGCTACCTTCTTGACGCTTTTATGGATGGGATGAGTGTGTCGGATACAAGGTGTGGCCATACTGTTTTTTAAACGCATCAAAAACTCAATTGGTTCCATTTCATTTTCAAGTTCGCCAATCATTCCTGCCCCTACTTCCTGGCTCTCGTTTTCAAGGGAGGTAAGGTAATAGGCCACTTCTTCATAGGGATGGGCTTGCTTCAGCGCACGAAGTACACCTGGCGTAAGGTGCTTTGGAAAAATTACTTCAGCCCTCAATTCTTCTACCCGCTCTAATTGATTGATCTGCCCGACATGCGGTTTAGCATTGCCGGTAGGCACAAAAGTACCTTCTCCAACGATTTGAAAGCTGCAATTTTTATAGTGGCCAATGTTGCCAGCACCGGCTTTGTGCAAAGCATCCATCACCTCTCCTGCCTTTTCCTTTGGAATGAAGGTGACCAGTTTTGCTAATGAATCTTTCTTTGGTTGAAGGATTTTCAGGTCTTTTAACCCAATTTTTTCTGCGATTCCTTTATTCACCCCGCTGTTCACCACATCCAGATTGGTATGGATAGCATAAATGCCAATGTCGTTTTTGATGGCCTTGATAATGGTTCGCTCCACATAAGTTTGCCCTGTAAGCTTTTTCAACCCCCGAAAGATGATCGGATGGTGAGCTACAATCAGGTTGCACTTTTTTTGGATGGCCTCCTCCACTACTTCCTCGGTGCAATCCAAGGTGACCAAAACTCCACTTACATACTCACTTGCATTCCCCGTCAGCAATCCACTATTGTCATAGTCTTCCTGGTAGGAGCGTGGTGCAAGTGTCTCCAAATGATCCGTTACATCTTTTATGGTTACCGTTGACATCGATTGGTTAATTTTGAAGTCAAAATTAGAAAAAGATATCACCGATGCTATCCATTTTGCTCATTCCGTTTGCGTGGCTATATGGTCTATTTGTGCGGTGCCGAAATTTATTTTATGATTTCGGATGGATGAAATCCAATTCATTTGATCAAGCTGTGATCGGAGTGGGCAACCTCAATGTGGGAGGCACTGGCAAAACACCGATGATTGAGTACCTCGTGAATTTGTTGTCGAGCCATTATTCCATTGCTATTTTGAGCCGCGGCTATGGGCGCAGTACACACGGATTTCTGTTGGCCGAACGGCATGATGATGCCACAACTATTGGCGATGAGCCTTATCAGTTTTACCGAAAATTTGGCACTCGAGTAACGGTTGTGGTTTGTGAAAATCGGGTGGAAGGGATAAGCAAACTGCTGAAAAAAAAACCAGAGGTGCAAGTGATCTTATTGGATGATGCTTTTCAACACCGGGCGGTGAAGCCGTTGCTTTCCATTTTGCTAACGGATTTTTCAACCCCTTTTTTCAAAGGCCACTTACTTCCGCGTGGGCGATTGAGAGAGCCGCGTGCCGGTAGCCAAAGAGCCGATGTGTTGGTGGCTACCAAATGCGATTCCTTTGCCAACGGTTTCACCTCTCAGTTTTCTGAAGCACTTGAAACCTATGCGGGTAAGAAACCGATTTTCTTTTCGGGCATTCGATACAAACCACCTGTTTCGATTGGAGGAAACAGCCAACTAGCGAGCGATATTATTTTGGTTACCGGAATAGCCAATAGTAAACCGGTGGAAGATTATGCCGCATCGCGCTTCAAGGTGATTCATCATTTTCGATTCAAAGATCACCATCGTTATTCGCCCGATGACATTGCTGCTGTTCAAAGGAAAACCGGCAATGGTGGTATCTCCATCCTTACCACTGAAAAAGATATGGTAAAATTAATTTCGCCAGCGATGGCTAACGGGTTCAATAAAAAACTTTGGTTTTATTTGCCCATTGAAACCTATTTTTTAAACTCTGGTGCGGAATTTGATGAGTTGGTCATGGAAAAAGCCAAGACACATCTCCATACCATTTCATCCAAAATACTCAAGTAGTGCCTATCCGTTGTTTTATTTTAATCCTTTTTATCTGTTTGGGAGTGGGTGACATTTTTTCTCAAAATATTCCAGTCAACCGGGACTCACTACCTCGAACCAAGCGTGACTCGCTTCCACCGGTTAAGGGGGATTCACATTTTGCCGTTAAGCGCGATTCGTTGCCTACCCGCAGGAGGGTGGTGCAACAGCCAACAAAAAAGGAATCAACCGGATCGGCTAAGCGTACTCGCTCGAAGATCGTAAATGACTCGGCAAAAACAGTTTATGGCCCCAAGACAACCCTCTCCACTACCGAACGGGATATTTTTGAGGGCAAAAATAATTATCAGCAGTTGGACACCTCAATCATCAATTTGCACCGGTGGGATTTTGTAAGGAAGTACGAGAACAAATACCAGGATCTTGGAAACGTGGGCACTGCGCTCAACCCAATATTTCCACAGGTTTCCAATGCAATAGGGGCCTCGCCTGGTTTTAAAGTTTATGATCTTTATTACGAATCGGCCGAGCCTCGGTACTATAGTACAAGGTCACCCTTTGCGCGGATCAATTTGGTGTGGGGCGGCTTGGGGCGGTCACTTACCCATGTTGAATTTACCCGAAATATAAATCCGCGGTGGAATTTTGGTTTTAATTACCGGCCAATTCTTTCCGTGAAGCAAATCCAAAGCACGGGCAAAGCCGACTACCAAGTGAGGAGTCAATACTATGATTTCTACTCCACCTATGAATCAAAAAATGGGAAATATAAACTGCTGGTCAGTTATCGAAGGATTAAGCACCATGTTGTTGAAAATGGGGGTATCCAGCAAAGAACGGACTCCACCTATCTCGGCTATTTTGATCCAAACGCAATCCCTCATCTATCAGCCTCCTCTACCATTACTGCGATTGGTGCCCCTGGCGCTTCCAGTGGGTCTTTTGCCTCCACCGATGAATTGAGGAATGCTGTCCATCTCTTTCAAGAATTCCAATTGGCAAAGGCAGCACAATTTTATCACCTCCTCGATTTGTCCAAACAAGTAAACACCTTTCAGGTTACTCCTAATTCCGAGACGATTAATTTTTTTGGGTTTCAAACCCGTCTTGCTGATTCTGCTAAGGTCAATGACTTGAACACCTTTCAGGTAACACAAAATGAAGTTGGCTTTAAAGGCAATGCGGCATTTCTGTTTTACGATTTTTATTATAAAATCCGGGCTTACAGTAACAATATGGCCAATTTACAGGCGCAAGTATCCAAGGCATCCGGGTTGGAAAACTATGTGGGAAGCCGTATAGCCTTTCGCTTTGATTCCTTGAGCACACTTTCGGGGCAAGTTGAGTACCTTCTTGATGGACATTATAAAATAGATGGGAAATTACAGACACCGTGGTTGGATGCTGAACTACGAAGTGCCTTGGCCAAGCCCGGGTTTATGCAACAAGCATATTATGGTGGATATAGCACATGGGTCAATCATTTCAACAATACTTTTACCAATCAATTAAGCGGCCGGATCAAGGCCAATCTGGGGCCATTGTTTGTCTCCCCTGGGCTGACCTATACCGCCTTGCATAATTATGTTTATTTTGCTCATCGCAATGATGTGCCGCAGTTGACCTTGCCGCAGCAGTCTTCGGGCAACCAACAGATTATTTCTCCCGAAGTAAAGATGGACGTACGATTTTTCAGACGGTTTCATTTGCGCCCGAATGTGATCTACACCACGGTGCTTGGCAATGACGACAATGCGATAAGCATTCCCAAGTGGTTCACCAATGTGCAACTGTGCTACGAGAATTTTATTTTTAAAAGAGCCCTTCAAATGCAGTTAGGCGTTGATGTTCATGCTAATTCGGCCTATAAGGCATTGGGTTATGACCCGGCCGTTCAGCAATTTTATATTCAAAACAATCTTATCAGTCCTTCCTTTATGACCACCGATATTTTCCTGAATGGACGAATCAAACGGGGGCGGTTTTTTTTCAAATATGTTAACTTATTACAGTCATTTACCAAGCAAGGCTATCTGCCCACACCAGGATATCCCAACGTGCGCAATACCATCGATTTTGGTTTTGAATTGATTTTGTTTGACTAAATTTTGAGCCTTGGGCATGATATTGCCTTGACCCGATGCCCAACATCTATGGAAAAACATGTTCTTGGTTTAGAATTGCCCACCGATCCGCGATGGGTCGATATCGCAAAAAAAAATATTGGTGATATCCTTACTGATCATGCTTATTGCGAGCAGAAAGCGGCAAGTTCTTGCATCTCGTTGATTATAACTTATCATGATAAAGATAAATTAGTCGAGGTGCTTACACCAGTGGTAACGGAAGAGTGGGAACATTTTGGACGGGTGCTACTGGAATTAAAAAAGAGAAAGTTGCCGTTAGGTTTCCCGCGAAAAGACGAATACGTGGAGCAGCTCGCTAAACTGATAAAAAAAGGAGGAAGCCGTGATCAGCAAATGGTTGAGCGACTTCTCATGAATGCGATTATTGAGGCACGAAGTTGCGAACGTTTCCGGTTGTTGTGGAAAGAGATCAATGATGCAGAACTCAGTAATTTTTACTTTGAACTCATGGTGTCTGAGGCAGGGCATTATAAAAATTTCTTGGTGCTTGCTAAAGAATATGGAAACCCTCTTGAGGTGCACCAGCGCTGGCACGAATTACTTGCCCAAGAGGCGATGATAGTGAAAAACCTGAATGTGAGAGGAGATCGGATGCATTGATGAGTATGGAAGGTGGAGGTTTAGATGCTGGGATTAACAGAGGAATGATGAAGTGCGAAGCGAAGATCGTTTAAGCGGCAGAGACCGGTCTGCACTTACTGCCTGCCGCATTTTGTTTACTGTTACTTTTTTTAAATCCTATCCATTGCCTAACTTGATCTAAAATCCAATAATGAAATTGCTGGCATTGCTATTTGCTCTCCTTTTTTTTCAAGAACCGATCCCGTACAAACCTTCGGATCAATTTCAAGTGAATATTGATTTAAAGTTTAAGGACAAAGCTTCAGGCTATGGCCCCAATGAATTCAGCAACAGTGGCGAGCGCTTGGATAAGCCCAAGCAAGGGCTTAAGGCTTTTTTATCGGTGAGCGTCACCCAACTGAAAATACAAGTGGATGAGATAAAAATAATGGCAATAGATTCGCAGGGCAAAACGCTGCTGAAGAAGAAGGCCGCCTCCACACCTGAACTTCTTTTTCAAATGGGTTTCGTAGAAGACCTCAAGAGCCAGGCAATCCCCGATGAAATCACCATTTTTTTCCTTTCATCCGAAAAGAAAGAGTTACGCAAAATCGTTTTTGGTGTTTTGCCCAATGGCGTCTTTCAGGTTAACGGTCAATGGCATGGACAATTTTGAGTTTCAGTATTTTTTCCGCTCAATAACCAATAAGGAAACGACATTGGCTCAATAACTCTGAATCAGTACCCGATGTCGTTAAGTTAAGCACCGATGACGTCTTCTCTTTTGGGAGAAGAACGAGGTTGAGGCGATAAGAAAGGACTTAGCGACAGTGAATCAACGCCTGTAAATTATTTGTTAAAAGGCAGGAATATCATTTGATTTGTTCAGCCCTCTGCCACTTTTTTCCGTTATTCGCAAAAAAAAAGATCATGCGATTTTTGCCTTTCTTATTCGTTCTATGCAGTACTACTTTTTTGTTTTCACAAGCCCATCGGCAGCCCGGTGCTTCGGAGATCAGACTGAAATTAAAGAAGCTGAATTTTCTAGGCTCCGTACTTTATGTAGCCGCACATCCCGATGATGAAAACACGCGTGCCATTTCTTATCTGATCAGCGACCAATTGGCGGCCACCGCCTACCTGGCGATGACACGCGGTGACGGAGGGCAGAACTTGATCGGGCCAGAAATCCGCGACCAGTTAGGCTTGATACGCACTCAGGAATTGCTTGCCGCCCGGAGAATAGATGGAGGCCAACAGTTTTTTACGCGCGCCAATGACTTTGGCTTTTCAAAGAATGCAAAGGAGACTTTTGAAATTTGGGGCAAAGATGAAATCCTTTCCGATGTAATCCGTGTGTACAGGCAATTTCAACCCGATGTTATACTTACGCGGTTTCCACCTGATGAGCGCGCGGGCCACGGTCATCACACCGCATCGGCCATACTGGCGATAGATGCCTTTGACAAAAGTAACGATCCAACTATTTTCCCTATGCAGGTTAAAGAATTTGGAGTGTGGCAACCTAAACGGCTTTTTGTGAATACAGGACGTTGGTGGAACCAAACGGTAAACGAAACTACCCCTGGTGTGGTCACGATCAATGTGGGTACCTATAATACGTTGCTTGGCAAATCCTATTCTGAAATCGCAGCCGAGAGCCGCACCCAGCACAAAAGTCAAGGCTTTGGATCACCAGGCAGAAGGGGAGACGCCCCCGAATATTTTGAATTTGCAAAAGGGGAGAAGGCCGAAAAAAATATATTTGAAGATATTAATACAACTTGGTCGCGTTTAAAAGGTGCTGATGGGATTACTTCTTTGGTTGAGCAGGCCATGAGAGAATTTAAAGATGAAGATCCTTCGGCCTCTATTCCACGATTATTGGAAATACGGAAAGCGATTATGGCGTTGCCCCCTTCCGTTTGGAGGAATAGAAAGGACAATGAAATCAATACGTTGATCCAGGATTGCCTTGGGCTTTTTGTAGAGACGACAGCCCATGAATTTTCTGCTTCGCCAGGAGAAAAGATTAAAACAACCTTTGAGATTATCAATCGCAGTGGGGTGCCCCTTTCTCTCACTGAAATTAAAGCCGAGCATGTCTCTTTCGACAGCCTGTGCCATAGTGAATTAAAGAAAAATATGCCGCTGGCATTTAAATCCGAAAAAATGATAAATGGCCAGATGACTTATTCCGATCCGTATTGGCTTCGGCAAATGCATTCCAAGGGATTGTTCACCGTTACCGATTCTTCACTAATTGGAAGGCCTGAAAATGAACCGGCTATTTCCTTTGAGTTTGTTTTTTTGGTTTTGAATGAGCCGTTGACCGTTCGCACGCCTTTGGTTTATAAATGGACGGATCCGGTAAAGGGAGAATTGATGCGGCCCTTCGAAATTGTTCCTCCTGTATTTGTCAACCTTAGCAAGCCCGTTTATTTATTTTTAGACCGCTCGCAAAAAGACGTACAGGTAATTTTAAAATCATCCAAAGAAAATTGTGCGGGCAAAGTGGAATTGAAATTACCGGAAGGTTGGCTGGCGGAGCCGGCTTTTTTTCAATTTGAGTTGAAAAGGCGCGGAGATGAGCAGTCGTTCACCTTTAAGGTTTTACCCGCAAAAGAGGAACTTGCATCTTCTATTGAAGCGGTGGCCACCATCGGCAGCAACCGATATGATCTTTCGCTTCAGACTATTCAATATGACCATATCCCAATCCAAACCCTGTTGCCAAAGGCCTCTTCAAAGGCATTGCGGATTAATTTGAAAAAAATGGGATCGGTAATTGGGTATATTATGGGAGCCGGTGACGATATTCCCTCCAGCCTGCGCAACATGGGCTATGAAGTGTGGGAAATGAAAGATGAAGAAGTAACGGATACCAATTTGAAAAAAGTGGATGCTGTGGTGTTGGGGGTTCGGGCATTGAACACGAACGAACGCATTCGTCATTTCATGCCTTCGCTGCTCAATTTTGTGAAAGAAGGAGGCACCATGGTGGTGCAGTACAACAATAACTTTGGCCTTGAAATTGATGCCGATAAATTTTCTCCTTACCCGATCACTATTTCGCGCGACCGGGTGACACAGGAAGATGCAACAGTGCGAATTCTTAAACCTGAAAACGCTCTTTTGAATTATCCCAATCTAATTACGGCCAAAGACTTTGAAGGATGGGCGCAAGAACGTGGCTTGTATTTTCCCTCCAAATGGGCACCCGAATACGAAGCACCGCTTTCGATGAACGATGCAAGTGAGCCCGCCCGTGAGGGGAGTCTATTGATTGCCAAATATGGAAACGGCCATTATGTTTATACTTCTCTTTCCTTTTTCCGCGAACTGCCAGAGGGGGTTGTGGGGGCATATAAACTCTTCGCCAACCTGGTTTCGGTAGGCAAAAATACAAAGCCGGAAAAAATCAAGGTTAAATCAAGATCGAAATGATGGAGGAGAAGCCACCCTTTTTCAAAACGTGGAAGGCCTGGTATTACCTTGTGCTGAGCGCCCTGCTGGCGCAGGTCATTTTTTTTCTGTTGATCACTAACGTGTTTGCATGAGCTCAATAGATTGGTTCGTTTTGTTTGGCACTATTGCAGTGATCGTATTGTACGGAACATGGAAATCACGGGGTTCGAAAAATATTGAATCCTTTTTAAAAGGAAATCAACAACTCAAGTGGTGGATGATCGGTGTGTCGATCATGGCCACTCAGGCCAGTGCGGTTACCTTTCTCTCCACACCCGGTCAGGCCATTGAAGAAGGCATGGGGTTTATTCAATTTTATTTTGGATTACCGCTCGCGATGATAATCATCTCGGTCACCATGTTGCCCATCTACTACAGATTAAAAGTTTATACCGCGTATGAATACCTCGAAACCCGTTTTGATTTAAAGACAAGGATATTTGCGGCCATTTTGTTTTTGATTTTGCGCGGGCTCTCCGCGGGGATCACCTTGTTTGCCCCCGCACTTGTTCTATCCACAGTGCTCGGATGGAATGTTTTCTTCACTACTTTCCTGATTGGGATTTTGGTAATCATTTATACGATGTCCGGTGGCAGCAATGCCGTGAGCATAACACAACGCTACCAAATGACCGTGATCTTGGGTGGGATGATGCTGGCCGGGATCATTGCCTTTTTGTTGCTGCCGAAAAATGTTTCCTTTCTTGATTCAGTTAGGGTTGCCGGTGAGCTTGGCAAACTGAACATGGTGACGACCACATTTAACTGGAGCGACCGCTATAACATCTGGTCAGGTTTGCTCGCTTCGACTTTTCTTTTTCTTTCCTACTTTGGTACGGATCAATCGCAGGTGGCGCGCTACCTTGGTGGAAAATCGCTAACCGAAAGCAGAATGGGACTGATTTTCAATGGCCTGCTCAAAATACCGATGCAGTTTTTGATTTTGTTCATTGGCGTTTTGGTGTTTGTATTTTATTTGTTCAATCAGCCTCCCGTCTTTCATAATCGCGTGCTGCTCGAGCAAGCCCGTCAAACCGAAATCGGGCCACGGATTGCCTCTTTGGAAAATGATTTTGGTAAACTGTTTTCTGACAAAAGTGAAGCGATTCAGCAATTGGTGAAAGGAATTCATGAAAACAATCAATCGGAGATCAGCGCGGCTAAAAAATTATATTTCAAATCCAAGGCAAAAGAAGATAGTGTCAGGAGCCTTACAAAAAAGGTGATTGCCCAAGCCGTCCCGGGAGCAAAGATCCAGGACAAAGATTATATTTTCCTCAATTTTGTTTTGCATTATTTGCCGCATGGCGTTATCGGCTTACTGTTGGCGGTCATGTTTTCGGCCGCCATGTCTTCGATGTCCTCGGAGTTGAATGCGCTAGCCTCCACTACCACAGTGGACGTTTATAAACGCTTAGTTACACAGAAGGCCACCGCCTCTCATTATTTAATTTCTTCCAAACTATTTACCATGCTATGGGCACTGCTGGCCATGACATTTGCCATGTTGGCCAACTTTGCGGAGAACTTGATCCAGTTCGTAAACATTGTGGGTTCACTTTTTTATGGAACGATCCTCGGTATTTTTCTGGTAGCATTTTATATCACGAAAGTGAAAAGCAATGCGGTATTTTGGGCAGCGATAGCAGCTGAAAGTGTGGTGCTGGGTTGTTACTTCTACTTTTATCAGGAGATTGCGTTTTTGTATTACAATATTATTGGGTGTGCTGTGGTAGTTTTTCTTTCCATTGCTTTTCAGTTCTTCAGCCCTAAATTCACTTCACGGAGCAGCAATGAGTTTTGACACACTCAAAAATTTTATTTGACTTTCGTAATTTCAACTCCATAAATACCAATATAATATGGAATTCAGACAACTTGGAAATTCTGGCTTACGGGTGCCGGTATTAAGCTTTGGCACTGGCACGTTTGGTGGTGGAAACGACTTCTTTAAAGCGTGGGGAAGCACGGACGTAGCAGAAGCCACCCGCATGGTCAATCTTTGTTTGGATGCTGGCGTCAACCTTTTTGATACCGCCAATGTATATTCGCGAGGCGTGTCTGAAGAAATATTAGGGAAAGCAATAAAGCAAGTGAGGGATAAAGTGTTGATATCTACCAAAGCGACCTTTCCGATGACGGATGGTATCAATGATTACGGCTCCTCCCGAAGTAATTTAATCAGGTGTTGTGAGGATAGTCTAAAACGGCTCGGGGTAGATCATATCGACATCTACCACATGCATGGCGTTGATGCCAACACGCCTGTGGAGGAAACACTAAATGCCCTTGATCATTTGACCCAAGCGGGAAAAGTCAGGTACATCGCGTGCTCCAATTTTTCCGGTTGGCATTTGATGAAATCCTTAACGGTGTCCGAACGGTATGGTTGGGCAAGGTATGTAGCTCACCAGGCCTACTACTCTTTGCTTAACCGGGATTTTGAATGGGAACTAATGCCTTTGGGGATTGACCAAAAAGTAGGCACCCTTGTGTGGAGTCCGCTGGCGAGCGGAATGCTGACTGGCAAATACAGGAGCAATCAGCCCTTGCCGGCCAATGCACGGGTAGCACAAGGTGGAAGCCCTATACACAGTGAAACTGTAAATAACGAAAGGCTCTACAAAATCATAGAGGTGTTGGATCGGGTTGCAGGTGAAACAGGAAAAACGATTTCGCAAGTCTCCATTAACTGGCTTTTGCAACGGCCTACCGTGGCGAATATCATCATCGGTGCGCGCAACGAAGAGCAGTTGAAACAAAACCTCGGATCTGTGGGTTGGAACTTAACATTTGAGCAAATAAAAAAACTGGATGCCGCGAGCGAGGTATTGCCTGCCTATCCGTATTGGCATCAGCGGCAATTTCCGATGCTGAATACCGCCCCTCAATTATACGGAGGGAACATGTAGCCTATCCGATTCCTTCTAAAAACTAACTTTTCTTCTCTAACGCATTCTTGCCATACTCTATACATTTCGCCACTTCTTTGACGGCATTCGAGCCAGCCGGAACATCGTATTCAAACTCGATGGTGCCAGGAAATTTATACTTGTTGTTTCGCATGAGTTGAAGGACCGCAACAAGAGGTGTGTCGCCTTCGCCCCAGGGCACGTTGATGCCACCGTTTGCTTTTGATTTCCTGTCTTTTAAATGGGTACTGTATATGCGATCATACTTCGCTTCGAGCAAGGGAATCGGATCAAGCCCTGCCGCCACATAATGGCCTATATCACAATTGAGTCCGTTGTATGGCGACTGCGCAAGGGCCTGGTCCCAGGCAGTAAAAGTTTGCTGCAAGTGGCCATGGTACCCCACTCCGATCTTATGTTTTTCCGCAAGGCCACCAAGCCGTTTGCTTTGTGCTGGGTTTGCAGGTAGCTCAACCGTAACATGGCTTGCCCCCAATTCTTTGGCTACCCGAAAAGTATAATCAATTTCTGCATCGGTATTTTTTTCGCCAAGCGCGTTCGGTTTCCAGGCATAAATGGAAACACCGGCCGCGTTGTACATCTTTCGTAATTGAGCAAATTTTTCCATGGACGCATCAGCGCGCCATTTTGCAATCGCTTCTACTTTCGCAGCTTGTTCAGCTTTTTGCTCTACCGTTAGCTCCGGACGCAGTGTGCCTGGAACAAAGGGTTTCATAGGCTCGGTGGACGCATGGGGAGCCCCTGCAAATGCTTCCGCGGTAGTGCCCATTAGCTCAATCGCATTGACATTCGCCTCAAGGCAATAGTTTAAAACCTGTTC
>JAYVMP010000207.1:0-57744 GCA_043758895.1 Bacteroidota bacterium | reverse complement strand
TCAAACACTATTTTAAAGTTCTCATCGTGCTTGGCCGCCTTTCCTTCTAACTTTTCCAGTTTTAGTAAAATGTCTTTATGGGTAAGCAATAGCCCTTTGAGTTTAGTGTATATCCTCATGATCTGGATATTCACCTGGATAGCTCGCTGGCTGCTCAAAACACTCGACAGCATCAGAACGCCATGCTCGGTAAATGCAAGTGGGGCATACCTTCTTCCACCTCTTCCTTCTTTTGAGGTCGCAATTTGCGACCTCAAAAATTCCCATTCCTCATTGGTCAACTGGAACATAAAGTCTTCCGGGAACCGATCTGCATTCCGTTTTACCTGCTCGTTGAGTCTTTTCGTTTCCACCTGATAAAGTTCTGCCAGATCAATATCCAGCATTACTTTCTGCCCTCGGATCAGGTAAATTTTAGTCATCATCACCACTTCATCAGGCACAGCTACGCCTTTACTCATATACTTAAATTGTTAACGTAAAGATTCACTAAAATTCTGGTGGTCGCAATTTGCGACCACCAATTGAGGTACAAATTTTACAACCTTAATTTATCCCAAAGGATGAAACTTGTTTACTTCTTCGGTCAGCCCTTCCTTGTCGTTCTGCAAAAATTTCTCTGTGCTGCTGATGTACCGATGCCCGGCCAGGTATTGCATGGACTTGCACCATTTCGGGTCAACGTTTGGATATTTCCATTTAGATCACATTCATAGTGTTGTTTCAATACCCCCTATAGTATCGGTGTCCGTATTCATGGGAACATTAAAGGGTAAACTTGCGATCAAGGCATACCCAAAGTTAAAACAGAAACCCAATTGGGGGAATCCCAGCGACTTGAGTCAAAAATCCACCTTCATTCCTTCGCCCACGCACTATTCCGATACCTCCAAATTTTCAATGGATTTGATTCCTTCAACTCCTCCGGCAAAAGCAAATCCGGAAAATTTTGGAAGGCAACGGGTCGCACAAAGCGCTTGATGGCATCCGTGCCCACGGCTGTAAACCGCGAATCAGTGGTGGCAGGGTAGGGGCCGCCATGATTTTGCGCTGGCACTACTTCTACACCGGTGGGTACGCCATTGACGATCAAGCGTCCGGCTTTTTCAATCAAGATGTTGAGTAAATTTTTGTGTTTCGCAATTTCCTCGTCACGCCCCATCACGCTGGCGGTCAATTGCCCCTTGCCGTTGTTGATCACCGAATGAAGTTCTGCCAAGTCTTTGCATTTCACGATCAAAGAAAATGGCCCAAATACTTCTTCCGCCAATAAATGATTCTTTAAAAACTCCTGTGCTGGCACGGAAGCTACTAAAGGCTGACCTTGACTGTTTTCTCCCTTTTGAGCTGACTCGCCTTCAATTTTAATTCCTTGTTGGGCGAGGGTCTGCGCAACACGTTTATGATAATTGTCAGCAATGCCTTGGTGCAACATCGTGCCGGGCAAAACCTTTTCAAATTCTTCCGAAAGTTTGTTGATGAAATTTTTCAGACCATCATTTTCAACTGCAATCATCAATCCGGGATTGGTACAAAATTGCCCAACGCCAACGGTAATAGAGGCGGCAAGTGTAGTTGCCGTCTTTTCAAAATCCTTTTCTAAACTATCCGGCAGTAAAATAACAGGATTGATGCTGCTCATCTCGGCAAAAACCGGAATGGGCTCTTGCCGTTGGTTGGCAAGATCGAACAATGCTTTGCCGCCCGCCAACGATCCTGTGAAACCAACTGCTTTGGTGTGTGGATGTTTTACCAATGCCTGGCCTACTTCAAATCCTTTTCCGTGCAAATGTTGAAAAATATTTTTCGGCATCCCCGTTTTTTCAATTGCTTTTTGAATGGCGCTGGCAACCAAATCTGAAGTATCCGAATGAGCAGGGTGTGCTTTCACAATCACGGGGCAACCTGCTGCCAAAGCGGAAGCCGTATCGCCACCGGCTGTTGAGTAGGCCAAAGGAAAATTAGCGGCACCAAATACAACGATCGGCCCGATTGGCACAAGCATTTTTCTGAGGTCAGGTCTGGGGGGCACCCGATCAGGAATGGCGGTGTCAACCCGCGCGTCCACCCATGATCCTTCTTCAACTAAGTTGGCAAACATCCGGCAATGTCCTGTTGTGCGCCCGCGCTCGCTGACGATGCGTGCCTCCGGTAAATTGGTTTCGCGCATCGCTGTGTGGATTAATTTTTGTCCCAACGCTTCAATTTCATGTGCGATGGCATTTAAAAATTCCGCTTTCTTTTTTCCGCTTAAGTTTTTGTACGAAAGAAAGGCGACTTGCGCTTCGTGCAGTGCTGCGTTGACATCTTGTAGTGTGGCGTCCATTGCGTGTTCTAAATAGTGAAAATCGGATTTTAAATCGGCCTTGTCTTTATTCCATCGCGAATAATTTTCAAGACACGTTCACGCTCTTCGCCTACCAGGGTAAGTCTGGGAGCGCGAACAGTTTCAGAGCCAATGCCGGTTTCTTGCTCGGCCAATTTTATATACTGAACTAACTTCGGGTGAATATCTAATTCCAACAAAGGCAAAAACCACCTGTAGATTTTTAAGGCCGCATCAATTTTTCTCTCTTTCGTTAACCGATAAACGGCAACCGTTTCTTTTGGAAATGCACACACAAGTCCGGCTACCCATCCGTCAGCACCGAGTACCAATTCTTCCATCGCTAAGGTATCCACACCGCAAAGGATTTTGAAGCGATCTCCAAAGCGATGGATCATCCTTGTTACGTTAGATACATCGCGTGTGGATTCTTTTACCGCTTGAATATTTTTATTTCCAGCAAGTTCAGCAAACATTTCAAGCGTGACTTCAATTTTATAGTCTATTGGGTTATTGTAAATCATGATCGGCAAATCGGTAGATTCGGCCACTGCTTTGAAGTAGGCCACGGTTTCACGATGGTCGGATTTGTAGCGCATGGGAGGCAACAGCATCAATCCTTTTGCTCCGTGCTTCTTTGCTTCAGCCGCGAGTTTCACCGCTTCACGCGTGCTGCCTTCGGCAATGTTCATCACTACGGGCACCTTGTTGTCCACTTTTTCGACAGCGAACTTTACCAATGCAAATTTTTCTTCATTGCTGAGTACACTGGCTTCGCCCAGTGTGCCGCCTAAGATGATTCCCTCTACCCCGGCATCGAGTTGCGCATTTAGGTTCTTTTCAAAGAGATGAAAGTCTAATTTATCATCGGTTGTAAATTTTGTTGTAAGCGCAGGGAAGACGCCTCTCCATTCGATGGTCATAGCAGTTGATTTTGGTGCTTGCAAAGATAGAAGTTAACAATTCTTGTTTACGGATCGGAAACCCAATTCTGAAATATTATTTTGATTAAAACTCTCTCTTGTTCCTTGCCTTTATCCAAAAAATTTCTTAAACTTTGTTCCTTCACATTTAACCCCCGCGTTATGAATATGGTCACCAAAATAGAAGACTGGGGCAACGCACATCGCCCTGGCTGGCTTGATGTTTTCCGCATCGCCCTTGGCATTTACATCACCTACAAGGGGTTTAGTTTCCTCAACAATATTGATCACCTGGAAATGAGCATCCAGGGGATGAACATGGCCTACACCGGTGCTTCTATTGCACATTATGTAGTCTTTGCTCACGTACTGGGCGGGCCACTGATCGCCTTGGGCTTGCTCACACGCATCATGTGTTTTATTCAGTTGCCAATTTTGCTGGGGGCTGTAGTTTGGATCAATGCGCCCAAAGGTTTTATGTCGCTCGGCAACCACATGGAACTCGAAATTTCTGTCGTGGTGCTTATCGGGTTAATTACTTTTATCATCTTTGGTGCCGGCAAATTTTCAATAGACGAAAAACGAAGGAAGGAAAAGGAGATGATGCGTAAAACGGTATAGCGTTTACGTGAGGGTTTCAGCCTAATAAATGTCCATTAAGCCCTCTTCCACTTCAAGATCATAATCGGCTTGCAGGCCGCCAAAACTTGGCTGAGGTAACTAAATTATAGATAAGCTCAACAACTTTTCCCTTTGGAGTGAGCGGTCAAAACAAAATCACCATGCCCCCATAGCCCACAACCAATCCGGCAAGACTTCCAATGAGGGTTTCGCGAGGAGTGTGCGCATCAAGCAATAAACGGGATGAAATGATCACCCCACTTAGTGCAATGATCCCAGCAGTTGGCCAAAGGAGAGCGGGAGCAAATCGCACCAACGGTAAAAGGATGCCCACCATGCCCCCTATCGATAGACTGTGCACACTCACTTTTAAAAAAAAAGTAACCACCGTGGAAGTAAGCACTAACACGGCTACAACGATCATAAGCTTGTTGAAGTTGGCACTGAAGGGCAGTTTGTAAAAAAAAAGAAAAGCCACCAACACGTAAAGTGCAGCGATAAAAATAAAAGGCATCACCCGCTCTTGCCTGGATTCCATCTTTAAGGATTTAACACTTCCCAGATAACGAAAGATCAGGAGATTTACCACGGGTACAACAAACGTAAATGCAAAAACAAATGAAGCCATGAGCCAAAGATGCCCTGGGCTAACCATTAACATGGCAGAAAAAAAATACCCCAGCACCAGCACAAGGTATGTGGACAGTAGCAACGGGTGAAAAATTACAGAAATGATTTTTGCTAAAAGTTTCATGCTCACATTTCTCTTCTTAACCGAGCCACGGGTATATTCAATTGTTCGCGGTACTTGGCCACCGTGCGCCTTGCAATATTATATCCTTTCTCGTTGAGGAGCTCTTCGAGCTTGTCGTCTGAGTAGGGTTTATTTTTGTCTTCGGCAATAATAAAGTCCTTGATAATCTGCTTTACTTCGCGACTGCTGGCGTCTTCACCGGAGTCGGTGCTGATGCCTTCCGAGAAGAAATATTTTAATGGAAACGTGCCAAAGTCGGTTTGTACGGTTTTGCTGCTTGCCACACGGCTTATCGTTGAAATGTCCATGTTGATCATTCCTGCAATGTCTTTCAAGATCATCGGCTTGAGTTTGGTTTCATCGCCTTCAAGGAAATAGTCGTATTGCAAATCCACGATCGCCCGCATGGTGCGGAGCAAGGTTTGCTGGCGTTGTTTGATGGCGTCAATAAACCAACGGGCAGCATCTAATTTTTGTTTCACAAACGAAACGGCTTCTTTTAGTTTCTTGTCTTTTTTATCGCTCTTGTCGTAGGCTTGAAACATATCGTTATAACTCCGGCTCACCCGAAGTTCTGGTGCGTTGCGTGAGTTAAGGGAAAGCTCAAGTTTCCCCTGGTTGTTGCTCAGGATGAAATCTGGAATGACAAATTGATTTTTAGCCATGCCGCTGAACGTTTCGCCTCCCGGCTTTGGGTTGAGTTTCACGATCAGTTCAATGGCGTCTTTAATATAATCTTCATCATCGAGATCAAGCTTCTTCAGGATTTTAGCATAATGTTTTTTGGTAAACTCTTCGTAGCACTCGTTGATGATACGTTTTCCTACAATCACATCCACATCTTGGCCATCGTCCATGCGATCCAGCTGCAACAACAAACATTCCTGCAAATTCCGGGCAGCAATGCCGGCCGGATCAAACGATTGGATTTTTTTTAAGATACTTTCTACTTCATTTAAACTTGTATCGATTGATAGCGAGAAGGCAAGATCATTGACAATTGATTCCATTTCTCTGCGGATGTAGCCATCACCTTCTATACTGCCAATGAGTTGTTTGCCAATGACGGTTTGTTTTTCGTTCAGGCCAAGAAAACCAAGTTGGGTAAGCAGCGTTTCATGGAGCGAAGACGCAGTGACAATTGGTGTTTCGCGGTCTTCCTCGTCATCGTCATCATTGTAGGTTTTATAGCTGGTGTAATCGTCATCGCGTAAGTAATCTTTGATGTCAATGTCTTCGCTTGCTTCGGGGGTTTCCGCAGCTTCACCTTCTGGCGGCTCCTCTTCTGGCGCAACTTCGTCCTGGGTTTCTGCTTCCTCTTCTTCGCCTTCTTCCAAAACGGGGTTCAGTTCTAATTCTTCCTCAATGCGGTTCTCCAGTTCCGCAGTAGGCACTTGCAGCAGCTTGATGAACTGGATCTGCTGGGGCGACAGTTTCTGTTGGAGCGACTGGTTGAGACTGAGTTTTTGCATAGTACTTCCTGCAAATTTATCATTTCAAATCGATTCGGGGAATGGATTTCAAAACTTGAAGATCATGGATTTGAAAATCCAGTCCACTTTCGTTTCTTCGTTTGATGGATAAAACAAAAAAATTAGTGGCCTTAACTGGGGCAGGCATTAGTGCGGAGAGCGGGCTTGCTACCTTTCGTGATTCAGGTGGCTTATGGGAGGGCTACAAAGTAGAAGATGTGGCCACCCCTGAAGCGTGGCTCAGAAATCCTGCTATGGTTTTGGATTTTTATAACGAGCGGAGGAAAGGGGCACAAGGCGCAAAGCCTAATCGCGGTCATGAAATCTTGGCCGAACTGCAAACTGATTTTGATGTTACCATTGTCACTCAAAACGTTGATGACTTGCACGAACGAGCGGGTTCAACAAACGTAATCCATTTGCATGGAAGTTTATTTGAATCAAGAAGCACACTTGATCCTTCGTTGGTATATAAACTTAACGGCTCTGAATTGAACATGGGTGACCAATGCGAAAAAGGTTCGCAGCTTAGGCCAAACATTGTTTGGTTTGGCGAAATGGTGCACCTGATGGAGATGGCTACCCGTGTTGCTGCTGCTGCCGATATTTTTTTGGTGGTCGGAACTTCGTTGGTTGTTTATCCGGCCGCAGGCTTAATCAATTATGTTCATGATCGGGCAAGGAAATTTGTTGTTGATCCCAAAAAGCCAGAAGTACTTCATGTTCCCAATGTTGAGTTTATTGCCGAGAAAGCGAGCGTGGGGATGGAGAAAATAAAAAGACTGTTGGAAAACGATTAGATTTTTGCCCTTGACCTGATTCCGAAAGGATTAAAGCAGGTCAATTTAATAGTTGGATGCCTTGGGCTATGTATGTGTGCATGGAACGTAAAGACTTGGTGGCCATCTTTGAAATCAATCAAACCGATCTCAAATAGGGTGACAAAGTTTACCCCCAATAAAATGAACTGATCTGGAGTCCCTAACTCAGAAATTTTTTAAAGATGGCTGTCGCGTTATGCCCACCGAATCCGAAGGTATTGCTCATCGCAACGTTAACTTTTTTGCTTACTTTTTTTCCGAGTGTAAGGTTCAGTCCACTTGCATTGGCCTCGTCCACATTTTGGGTATTGATGGTAGGAGGGATGATGTTTTGATTCACGGCCATGATAGAGGCAATGGCCTCAATGGCACCTGCAGCACCGAGCAAGTGACCTGTTGCTGATTTGGTGGCACTGATGTGCAAGTGCTTTGGGTTGCTACCAAACAATCGCACTATGGCTTTGGTTTCGCTTAAATCGCCCAATGGGGTTGAAGTAGCGTGCGCGTTGAGGTAATCAATGTTGGAAGGTTTCATCTCGGCATCATTCAGTGCTTCTTGCATTCCCAATAGCGCGCCCTCGCCTTCGGGGTGGGTGCCTGTAAGGTGATAGGCATCGGCACTCATGCCACCACCTGCTACCTCTGCATAAATTTTTGCTCCCCGGTTTTTGGCGTGTTCATATTCTTCCAAGATCAACGCACCCGCCCCTTCGCCCATAACAAAGCCATCGCGGTCTTTATCAAATGGACGAGATGCCGTAAGTGGATCATCATTCCGTGTGGACAAGGCTTTTGATGCGTTGAATCCACCAATGCCTGCTTCATTGATCGCGGCTTCTGATCCACCGGTTACCATGATGTTTGCTTTTCCCCATCGAATGTAATTGAAGGCATCAATGATGGCAGTGGTTGACGTGGCACAAGCCGAAATGGTGGTGAAGTTAGGCCCCATGAATCCGTACTTGATCGAAATCCAGCCTGAAGCAATATCGGCAATGACTTTGGGAATGAAGAAAGGATTGAAGCGAGGGGTGCCATCTCCTTTGGCAAACTCCATTACTTGCTCTTGAAAAGTTTGAAAGCCACCGTTGCCCGATCCCCAGATCACACCCACTTTTCTTTTGTTTATTTTTTCCAGGTCAAGGAATGAATCGTGGATGGCTTCATCCGCAGCAACCATGGCATATTGCGTGAACTTGTCCATCTTACGCAACTCAGGCCGGTCAAAATAGTTAGAAAAATCAAATCCTTTGATCTCGCAGGCAAAGCGGGTTTTGAATTTTGTTGCATCGAAGTGAGTGATAGCAGCCGCTCCACTTTTTCCTTCAATGAGGTTGTTCCAAAATTCGTGAACTGAATTTCCAATAGGGGTGAGGGCGCCAAGGCCGGTAACAACGACTCTCTTTTGATTCATATCTTTTTTACTTTTTCGATTTTAAATCTTTTATCACTGAGTTTCTAATCGCGATAAAATCCTTGTGATTGGTGAGTCGAGATAGTTGCAGTGCAGCAAGCATATTGGTAATAATCAGCAGGGCTTTTGTTCGAGCACTTCCTGAAAAGAAAAATACTTTTTTTCGTCTTCCCTCTTCGAGTACCCCTGTAACCCACACTACTATTTCACGGGCGAGAAGTCTAAGTTCTTCAGTCATTTCTTTATCCACAGAGTTCAAGTCTGTTGCCAATGAACCCACAAGACATACCCTTCCTTCTGATCTGATTTTGGAATAAATTGACAGAAATGCATTGAGTTTCACCGTTGGACTTTTGTTTGCCATGGCCTGTATGATCGCTTGTAGGCTTTTGCGCTGTTCTTTTAAAATGGAAATTCCAAGATTGGCCTTCGTAGGAAAATGATAATGGATGGAAGCATTCTTTATCCTGAGTTTTTTGGCGATGTCGTAAAAGCTAAAGGCGTTGAAACCTTTATCACGGATCAATTGATCGCCCAATTGCACTATAGTTTCACGGGTGGACATGTACGGGGCGAAGATACCTACCAATTAGTAGGTAGTCAAATTGCATAACAATTTATTTTGTTTGACTCCAGCCACTTTCTCCCAAAAGGGGGACAAACGCAAACTGGTTGAATTCTTCGCTGATTAGTTTTCCCTTTTGTTTTGAAATTTTAAGCATCCGCTGTGATTCACGGTTGCCAACAGGAATAATTAATGTCCCACCTTCCCTTAATTGATCTGTCAATGCCGTTGGCACGACCGGTGCACCGGCCGTCACAATAATCTTATCGAAGGGGGCTTTGGCAGGTATCCCTTTTGATCCATCCCCAAAAATGAAATAGGGATTGTAGCCCAATTGAGGTAGGAATAGTTTGGTCTTTTCGTAAAGCCTTCGGTTGAACTCGATCGTGTAGACTTTGGCTCCTAATTCCAAAAGGATGGCGGCCTGATAGCCGGATCCTGTTCCAATTTCCAATACCTTTTGCCCAGGCTTCACCTCGAGTTTTTCGCTTTGAAATGCAACCGTGTAGGGTTGGGATATGGTTTGCCCCTCACCGATTGGGAAGGCTTTGTCTTCATAAGCATGGGCGAGCAGGGCATCTTCAAAAAAAGCGTGCCGGGGCACTTTGCCAAGAGCTGCCAAAACGGACTCATCGGTTATGCCTTTTAGTCGTAATTTTTTGACTAACTTATTTCTTAGCCCACGTTGCTTATAATTGTCTTCTAGCATGGAAAAAGCCCTCTTTTAGCTTGAAAAGCGATATTCTTAAAGTGAAAATAAAGTTTTTTAGTTTTCTTAGGAAAATTGAAACCGAACTATCTACTTTGGGGTTCTTAAAACACAGCAAAACCTATTTGCCATAGCGTTAAAACTGTGTAACCTGATCCAGGCAGTAGGGGTAAATACCCTTACTGTTATGGTCAGGTAAATCACTTCCACTTCATCCGCATTTTAAATCATTCTACTTAGTTCATTTGCCGAAAAAGTGCATGTGGTCAATTGCCGCTTTGTTAATTTTTTCTTCGAATTGTTTTCTGGACTGCCGCCACAATATTTTCCGGGCTAAGGCCATATTTTTTTAACAGTTGTGCCGGGGTGGCGCTTTCGCCAAAACTGTCGTTCACGGCTACCATTTCCAACGGGGCAGGATAGAACCTTGCCAGAACTTGTGCCACACTATCACCAAGACCTCCATTAATCTGATGCTCCTCGCACGTAACAGCGCATTTTGTTTTTTGTACGGATTCCAAAATTGCTTCAACGTCCAGTGGCTTGATCGTATGAATGTTAATTACTTCAGCACTGATCCCCTGGGCTGCCAGTTTTTCTTCTGCTTCAATGGCTTGCCAAACCAAATGGCCGCAAGCAAAAATGCTCACGTCTTTCCCTTCAATCATCCGATCGGCTTTGCCAATAGCGAAAGGGCGATCGGGGGCAATGAAAATTGGCCAGCTTGGCCTGCCAAACCGGAGGTAGGTAGGTCCGATGTGTTTGCCCAAAGCAAGTGTGGCAGCTTTGGTTTGGTTATAATCGCAGGGCACGATCACGCTCATGCCGGGCAACATTTTCATCATGCCGATGTCTTCCAGGATTTGGTGGGTGGCTCCATCTTCACCGAGCGTTACACCCGCATGCGATGCACATATTTTTACGTTCTTCCCGGAATAAGCGATCGACTGACGGATTTGATCATAAACTCTTCCGGTTGAAAAATTGGCGAACGTGCCCGTGAAAGGAATCTTTCCCCCGATTGTCATGCCGGCAGCAAGCCCCATCATATTGGCCTCGGCAATCCCAACCTGGAAAAATCGTTCCGGGAAATCCTTTTTAAAGGCATCCATCTTTAGCGAGCCGGTGAGGTCGGCACACAGTGCAACAACATTTTCATTTTGTTTGCCCAGTTCGTGAAGCCCGGCACCAAAGCCGGAGCGGGTATCTTTCTTTTCTGTAAAAGTGTATTTGGTCATTGGATGTGCTATTCTGTTAAAGACTTGTTAAACTATCAAAATACCGTAAATAGGCTCAACCAATTTGGGGTCTGTTCGTAAATGTGCTGGATTTCATTTTCATGCAAGAAACTAAAACATTCAACAGTAGATTAATTTTTTGGATCATCCTCGCGTTGTTGCTTGCTATTGTTCCGTGGTTTTTTTGACTTCTCCATGGTTAATCAATAATCCCCCATCGTTTCTTCTAATTGCGCTAGGGCTTTCTGCAATTCTTGATCGTTGGGTGCTACGCCATGCCATTTGTGCGAGCCCATCATATAATCAACCCCAAAACCCATCGCTGTTTTCATCAGGTTCATAATCGGCTTGCCTTTTCCCGTTAGCGATTTGGCGTGTTCCAAACCCTTAACAACATCTTCTATTTTGTTCCCGTCAAACTCGTTTACCATCCAGCCAAAGGATTCCCACTTGGCTTTCAAATCCATCAACGATAAGATTTTATCTACAGGCCCGTCAATTTGCTGGCCATTGTAATCAATCGTGGCGATAACGTTGTCTATTTTATTGTGCGCTGCATACATGGCCGCTTCCCACACTTGGCCTTCCTGTTGTTCACCATCACCCATCAATACGAAAATAAGTTGATTGTCTTTGTTTAGTTTTTTGGTTTGTGCTGCACCAAGTGCAACCGATAACCCTTGCCCAAGGGAGCCAGAAGCGATGCGCACTCCGGGCAGGTGCTCATGCGTGGCTGGGTGGCCCTGCAGTCTTGTGTTCAGCATTCGGAATGTTGCCAATTCTTTCACTTCGAAATATCCTGCCCGTGCTAAGATGGCATACCATACGGGTGAGATGTGGCCGTTTGACAAAAAGAACAAATCTTCTTCTTGGCCGTTCATGCTAAACTTCGGGTTGTGCTTGAGCAGATGAAAATATAAGGCCACGAAAAAATCAGCGCAACCCAACGAACCGCCCGGGTGCCCACTTTGACAAGCGTGGACCATACGCACGATGTCCCTTCGGATTTGCGTAGCAATTTTTTTTAATTGAACAAAGTCAGGTTGATTGGCCATGAAATGAATTTAAGCGAGGATGGATTAGTTAAGCAATTGGGCAGCAGAAATCGAATAACGATTTTTGATTACTTTTTCTTTTTTAATTTTTTAGGAATGGACTTCTTGGCCGTTACTTTTTTCGGTGCCGATTTCTTTGCTGGTTTAGTAGAAGGTTTTTTTACGGTGGATTCTCCGAGTATTTGTGCCGTATGATTTTTGGTATCTACTTTTTCGATTACCTCGCTGATCATTCCTTTTTCGTTTATAATATAGGTTATGCGGGCAGTACCCATATATTTTCTTCCATACATGGATTTTTCCACCCATGTTCCATATTTTGTATGAACGGATTTGTCCGTGTCGGCCAATAGACGGAACGGGAGCTTTTCTTTCGCGATAAATTTCTGGTGCATCTTCTCGTCATCCGTGCTGATGCCAAGAACTTCGTAGCCTTGCTTTTGCAAAATGTGGTAATTGTCGCGCAGGTCGCAAGCCTCGGCCGTACAGCCCGGTGTCATGTCTTTTGGATAAAAATAAAGCACTACTTTTTTTCCTTTGAAATCGGAGAGCTTTACTGCTTTTCCATCTTGATCTTTGGCGGTGAAATCAGGTGCTTGCATTCCGTTGCTTAGTGCCATAGGTATTAGGTTTAAAATATTTTTTGTCGATAGATTTTTTCGTTGCCCGACCGATCCTTTACGTTCAGTTCAAAATCGCCTTGCAAGGGTTTTGCTTTATCCTGCCTTTCGGATTGTAATATCCCGGTTTTGTAATCGTATTTCATCAACAGCCATTCGCCATTGACGGTGGCCCGGTAAGAGGCGATCCCCGATAGGTCATCCATGATCCGAAAACGTGCCGATGAGGAGTGGCATTGGATTCGGTGAACGAGCGGGGCAAGGGTGTCTTTTAGTAAAACAAAATCGCCCAGCTCAGATGTGGTGAACTGCATCTTGCCGTTGTGCCATTTCCCACCAATAAATTTATACGATCGGCCTTCAATGTGATAAATTGAAATTTTAGGGTCGCTTGATCCCCTCATTTGTTTCAACGTGATTTCAATGGGTTCATTCAACGGCTCAGTGGCACGCCCGATCGAAAAAATTTCCGATTTGCCTTTGCGTTCCTGTGATAAGTTTAGGAACATCGTATCGTACAAAGATTGAGGGCGAAAGTGAATGTCCGCCAAGTCGCTGTAATAGGTGTATTCGGTGTTGGATGGAATTTTGTCCGAGAGTTGAAATGGAATCATACCCTGACAGGAGGCCACCGAGTCCGGAACGATTTTTTGCAAATCGATCAGAAAGACATGCTGACCATTTCCTTGGTAGCTCGATTCCATTTCTTGAGGAATTCCCTTTTCATATAAAGTTATTTTTCCCTTGGTGGCGCACGCCTTCACCTGCAGCGACAAAATATTCCCCGATATTTCGTAGGCGAATGGGTTGGTCAGTGGGCTAAGGGCTATTTCTTTGCGTTGTGGTCCGGGCTTTAATTTTAGTTGAACTTGCGATTGATTGCCATACGTGTCTTTCAGATTGATTTGAACTTTATGGGCCTGATCAGAAATAGAGATCTCTCCCCGGTTAATATTATTCTCGTAATAAGCCAACAGGTTGCCATCTTCAACATACAATTTGTTGAAGCGCAGTCCGCGGGTTTTCAATATCGGAAAATCCAACAGGGCAACAATGTCGTTGGTTTTGTTAAAATTGATCCGGTCAATTTTTTGCGAAAATACTTTTTGGCTATCCACCCGCATATCAATTTCATTGATGCCACAACGAAACAGCGATAAATCCATCCGGTCGAACGCGAGCAGTTCAATGCCGATCTTGCCTTGCACCTGAATGTCTTCCGGCAAAATGTAATTCGATCCGTTCCGCAGTAAAAAATATTCACTTCTGCCAAATCGGCCGCTGATACGGGAATCAAGGCCAATCGTTCGCAGCGCAATTTTTTGTGCCACGGGCGAAAGTCCGTCTTTGATCTCATCGAAATTAAAACTCAAGGGGTTGAGTGCTTCGTTGGCTTCATCGCGGATTTCGAAATGCAGGTGTGGGCCGCTTGAGCCACCCGTATTCCCCGAAAGGGCGATTGTGTCTCCCCGATTTACTTGAAATTGGCCGGGAGAAAATTCCAAATCAAGATCAAATGATTTTAATTCGTAATGTTTATTTAATACGTAAGCAGCCAGCTCGACATTGAAAGAATCCAGGTGCCCATAAACGGAAACGTGGCCATCGGGGTGGGTTACAAACAAAGCTTGACCGTACCCATAACTCCCAACGATAACGCGCGAAATATAGCCACGCTGTGTAGCCCGCACAGGCAGTCCGCTCCTATTGTCGGTGCGGATATCAATGCCCGCATGAAAGTGGGTATTGCGTAGCTCACCCATTGTGCCGGCCAACCAATTTTGTTTCCCTGGATTAATCGGGAACAAGTAAGGTTCGTTTAAAACTTCCCTTGAAAAAAATGGATATTTCGGTGGGCTAAATTGCCCGTTTGAAAAAACAGAAATCAGGAGAAAGATTCCGGGTAGAAAATTATTTAACTTCAAATTCCAATAGTTTTTCGTCTTCGATATAACCAGAAAGTTTGTTACCCACGCTCACAGGGCCTACTCCTTTTGGTGTGCCAGTAAAAATTAAATCACCGGTGCGCAACGTAAAAAATTTTGAAAGGTAGGCAATGATGTAACTGAAACTGAAGAGCATGAGGCTGGTGTTGCCCTGTTGTTTGGTTGTGCCATCAATTTTCAATTTAAAGTTAATATCCCTTAGGTTTTTGAATTCCGCTACCGGAATAAATTTATCGGAAATAGGAGCAGAGCTGTTGAACCCTTTGGCGATGTCCCAAGGCAAGCCTTTGTCTTTGGCTTTTTGCTGCAGGTCGCGCGCGGTGAAATCGATGCCCAACCCGATCGCGTCAAAATATTTAGGGGCAAATTTCTCTTCAATATTTTTTCCTTCTTTGCAGATTTTCAAAACCAATTCGATCTCATGGTGGATATCTTTCGAGAAATCGGGATAATAAAAGGGAGTTCTGTTTTTTAAAATGGCCGTGTCGGGTTTAGTGAAAATGACGGGTTCGTCCGGTTTTTCGTTGTTCAACTCCTTGATGTGCTCGGCATAATTTCTTCCGATGGCAAAAATGCGCATGAGTATTTTTTTTGTAAAGTTAAGCATACATTGGGTGCATCCCAAATCTTCGGCCTCTTGTAATCCCCTTGTAAGGAATTTGGAGGTATTTATGGCTGGCATTGTACGCAGACCAAAATCTAAAAAAATAGCTTGGTTTGTAAGAGCCCATCTTGAAAATATCATCCTCCTTGCGAACGAAGTGGCGCAATCCAATTCGAAGCTTTAATAGGGGATTGGTTTGGTCGGTTCCCGCAAAGACATCTTTTTTTATTTATGAGAATGACGTCTAATACAATACGGAGGATTTTTGATTGCTGCCATTTCATCTTTGTGTTGGGATGCTTACATTTCCGATTGAAAAACCAAACGCTATGAAATTAATGAAACTATTTGCTATCGGATTGATTATACTCCTTCTTTATTCTTGCGCCACTGTTCCTGTTACGGGGCGAAGGCAATTGGATCTGGTTTCCAGTTCGGAGATCAACACCATGTCGGCCTCGCAATATCAGGATGTGGTAAAGAAAGGACCGCTCTCCACTAACGTTGAGCAGACTGAGATGATCAAGAGCGTTGGCAAGCGGATCCAAGGTGCGGTAGAAACCTACATGGCGAGCAAAGGATGGAGTGATCAACTCCAGGGTTTTAACTGGGAATTTAATTTAATCCAAGACGATAAAACGATCAATGCCTGGTGCATGCCCGGTGACAAAGTTGCCTTTTATACGGCTATACTTCCTGTCTGTAAAGATGAAAACGGAATTGCCGTAGTGATGGGTCATGAAGTTGCTCATGCTATCGCCAATCACGGACGTGAGCGCATGAGCCAGGGGTTGATCCAGCAGATGGGAATCAGTACGCTTAGCGTAGCGATGGGGCAAAACCCCGGTGCTACCAGTCAGTTGTTTATGCAAGCCGTGGGTATGGGCTCCAACTTGGGCATGTTAAAATTTTCCAGACAACATGAATCAGAGGCTGATCATATCGGATTGATTTTTTTGTCGATGGCAGGCTATGATCCGAGCAACGCCCCAGCGTTTTGGAAGCGCATGGTGGCGATGAGCAAAGGCGAAAAGCCACCGGAATTTATGAGCACCCACCCTTCGGACGAAACACGAATTGCTGCCTTGGAAGGTTGGTTGCCAGAGGCTTTGAGGTACTATAAGAAGTGAGGGTGTCTTGCGATATTCAGGTCAAAAAAAGTGTAGAAATGGGGCTTAGGAATATCCTAAAACAACACCCTAAACTTAATCGTATGCTCAATCGCGCGGAGTTCTTTGATCACATCTTTGTCATACTCTTTATTGATGTCGGTGATCACGTAGCCGATGAGTTCATTTGTTTTTAAATATTGACCTACAATATTGATTCCGTTGGCGGCAAGGATTTGATTAATCTTTGCCAGAATGCCCGGCACGTTGTTGTGGATATGGATGAGCCGGTGTGCGTTTTCTAAAACTGGCAACGTGAGGTTGGGGAAATTTACACTGTTGCTCGTGCTGCCGGTGTTGATGTAGTCCATCAGTTTGCCGGGTACAAAGTTGCCAATGTTTTCTTGTGCTTCCAGGGTGCTGCCGCCAATGTGTGGCGACAAGATGGTGTTGGGCAATCCGCGCAATTCAGAAACAAATTCTTCATCGTTACTGATCGGTTCGTACGGATAAACGTCCACCGCGCAGCCTGCCACTTTTCCATTCAAAATATTATCGCGCAAGGCTTTCACGTCAACCACATGGCCACGGCTCAGGTTAAGGAAGATCACGCTCTTTTTCATTTGCATAAATTCTTCCTGCCCAATTACATTCGTGTTGCTTTGCCTGCCATCCACATGAAGGGTAATGACATCGGCTTCGTTCAATAATTCTTTCAGGCTTTTGCATTTTACCGCGTTGCCCATCGCGAGTTTTTCTTCTTTGTCGTAGAACAAAACTTTCATACCGAGATTTTCAGCCAGCACAGAAAGTTGTGTGCCGATGTTGCCGTAGCCGATGATGCCGAGTTTTTTTCCGCGCACCTCAAAACTTCCTTTCGCAGATTTATCCCACTTGCCCTGATGCATCTTTTGCGATTTATCCGGAATTCCACGAATGAGCATGATCATTTCGGCAATGGCCAACTCCACCACCGAGCGGGTGTTGCTAAACGGAGCATTGAAAACGGCAACGCCTTTTTTTGTAGCCGCTTTCAAATCAATTTGATTGGTGCCGATGCAAAACGCACCAATGCCCATAAGGCGCGAAGCGTTATCCAAAACTTTTTCAGTCACTTGTGTTTTAGAACGAATGCCCAACACCGATACATTTTTTATTTTTTCGCAGAGTTCAGCTTCATCGAGTCCTGCCGGATAGGTTTCTACGTTGAAGCCTTCCGTTTTCATCAGTTCGATAGCTACCGGGTGCACGTTTTCCAACAGCAAAACATTGATCCGGTTTTTGGGATAAGAAATTACAGTATTCAATTTATTCAGATATAAAAATTCGTCAAGGCTTGGTGTAATGTGGTCGGCTTTTGCCACTACTTTTTCCCGTTCTACGTTTTCTGTAAATGCATAAAATTTATTGGCTAATCCAGCGTGTTTGATTTCGTAATCGGTGTAGCCATCGCCAATCACGTAAACATCGCCTGGCAAATTTAACCTTTTCAACTGTTCGGTCTTTCCATTGTTGGCCGAGAGTGGATTTTCTTTATCGAAACCAACCACTTTTCCTGAATCCTCAAAGATAAATTCGTTGGCGAATACATTTTCTTTTTTAATACCAAACTCAGTGACCACCGGCTCGATGAATTCGCGAAAGCCGTTACTGATGATAAAAATATTGGAGGAGTGGGTCGTGAAAAATTCTTTGTTGCGATTGAATGAATCGGATACTAAGTTTTTAAGGTGGCTGATCAGTTGCTCAATATGTTTTTTGTTGGGGGCGAGAAGCTGTATTCTTTTCTCAATGCTTTCACGCAGCGATAAACTTCCATCCATGCCCTGGTTGGTAATTTCGAATATCTGTTTTTGGATGGATTCTTTTTCGGGATGGTCTTTCAGCGTGATTTCGGCCAATACGTCAAAGGCTTCTACTTTGGTGAACGTGCTATCGAAGTCAATGACGAAATATTTGGATGGTTTCATGGTTTGGCAAACCGCAAAGTTAATGACAAAACCGGTACCGTATAGGAGGGAAAAGATATTCCCTGTCAAAGTCATAATCTTTTACTGAACTTTAAATATGTTTGAAAAATAATACGCCTATGAACGATCTTCTTGAAATCCCAGTCCGCCCCAAAAGAAAATTCCTCCCCGAGAATTTTACCGTTTCAACATGGGATTTATTAAAATCTTTTTTTGACAATTTGTTGAACCAAACGGTTTCAAACGTTGCCGAGCTAAAACGATTGCTTCGTGACCGCAGCGAGCTGGAGTCCGTAATCAGCGAGGATATGGGTTGGCGCTACATCCGCATGACGTGCTATACCGAGAGGGAAGAGTACAGTAAATCCTATCAAGATTTTGTTCAAAACATCCAGCCTCAGATCGCGCCCTACACTGATCTGTTGAATAAAAAAGTGCTGGAATTATCGTTGATCAGTTTAGTTGAGAATGAGCCTGGCTACTACCTGATGCTGCGTAACCTTAAAAAAGAAGTTGAGCTTTTCAGGTCGGAAAATATTCCACTCTTTACGGAGATAAGCACAGAAACCCAAAAGTATGCTGAAATATCAGGTGCCATGACCGTGCAAATCAATGGCAAGGAAATTACCCTTCCACAAGCCGGTGTGATTTTGCAATCGACAGATCGTGTTAAGCGTGAAGAGGTTTATCATAAAATGACGGCACGGAGGTTGAGCGACAAAAAGGTGTTGGACACCTTATTTTCAAAATTGATTTCATTACGTCATCAAGTTGCAATTAATGCAGGTTTTAAAAATTTCAGGGACTATCAGTTCAAGGCGTACGGTCGGTTTGATTACTCTCCTAAGGATTGTTTTGATTTTCATGAGGCGATCCAAATGGAAGTAGTGCCCTTGTTGAATGAATTTTCCAAAGAAAGAAAATCAAATTTAAAGGTGAATGAATTGCGGCCGTGGGACAAAGCCGTAGATGCCGAAGGCCGCCAACCGCTCAAGCCTTTTGAAGATGGAAAGGAGCTGACAAAAAAATCCGTTGAAGTTTTTAAACGATTGAATCCCTATTTAGGTGAATGCCTCGCGATCATGGAAAAGATGGGGCATTTAGATTTGGAATCGAGAAAGGGAAAGGCACCTGGCGGCTATAATTATCCCTTGGCAGAAATTGGTGTGCCGTTTATTTTCATGAATGCCACCTCCACGATGCGCGACATGACCACCATTATGCACGAGGGCGGTCATGCAGTTCATAATTTCTTGACGATGAACTTGGAACTGAGTGATTTTAAATCGCCCCCCATGGAAGTAGCTGAACTTGCGAGCATGAGTATGGAATTAATTTCCATGGACCAATGGCACATTTTCTTTGAAAATGAAAATGACCTGAAGCGTTCTAAACTTGAGCAATTGGAGGATATTATTGAAACCCTGCCCTGGGTGGCTACCATCGATAAGTTTCAACATTGGATTTACGAGAACCCTCACCACTCTTTAACAGAGAGAAAAGAAAATTGGAACAGGGTTTTAGATCCGTTCAGCGACACCATTACTGATTGGTCCGGTTTACACGAGGCAAAGGATTACCTTTGGCAAAAACAATTGCATTTATTCGAGGTTCCATTTTACTACATCGAATATGGGATGGCGCAGCTGGGAGCAATAGCCGTATGGCGCAATTTCAAAAAGAATAAAATCGATGGCCTGCAAAAATACCAGGATGCGCTTAAGCTCGGCAACATGGCTTCCATTCCGGAAATTTATAAGGCTGCCGGTATCCGATTTGATTTTAGCCGAGCCTACATCCACGAATTGATGGAATTTGTGAAAGAAGAACTGCAAAAGTTGAAATAGTCAACTTCTACATTTGTCTAGCAGATCGCTCAGTTGAATAGCCTCAGCGGTGGAGATTTTCAAAGCCTTGCTGTCTGTTTGGTTTATGGTATTGTCCAATTCTTTCAAAATAGCAAGACCTTCTTTCGTAATGCCTACTTCGGCTGCTCGCTTGTCGTTGGGGCATTGACTTTTAAAAATAAGGTTTTTGTTGATTAGCCGATCGAGCAACCGGGAAACATCTGAGTTCTTGTCAAGCATTCTTGATTTTATCTCCGCGCCTGAAATTTTGTTCGGATTTTGTCCGCGCAAAATACGTAGGATGTTAAATTGTTGTACAGTGAGGCCAAAGGTTTTAAAGAAATCTTTATTTTTGTTTTCTAACCAACCGGCTGTATAAAATAAATTCAACATCGCCTTGTGGTGGGCGTTTCGAAACTTAGTTTGTTTGATTTCTTCTTCTATTTTCATTCTTAGTATAAAAAAAAAGGGGAGTTGAAGCTCCCCCTTTCATTCGATTAATTGAATTAGGCAGCTTTGTTGATTTCAACCTTAACGTTAACTTCAACTTCTTCGCCAACGATCAGACCACCACCTTCTAATGCCTTGTCGAATTTCAAACCGTATTCTTTACGATTGATTTTGCCCTTGATTTTGAAACCGGCTTTTTCTCCTCCGAAAGCTTTAACGCGGCCTCCGTAAATCACTTCGAAAGTAACAGGCTTGGTTACATCACGGATGGTCAAGTTACCTTTTAAAGCATATTTGCTGCCGTCTTTTGAAAGCGTGCCGATGAATTTCAGCTCAGGGAATTTTTCTGAATTGAAAAAATCATCCGATTTTAAGTGCCCATCGCGCTTTTCATTGTCAGTGAAAACAGATGCAGTTTTGGCGCTAAACTCTACTGTTGCACCAGAAAAGTCATCAGTCGAGCTGGTAACTTTGGCATCGTAATCCTTAAAGGACCCCTCTACTTCCGCAACCACCATGTGGCTTGCGCTAAAGCCAATCTTAGAGTGTGTTTTGTCAAGTGTCCAATTTGTTTGGGCAAATGCTGCGCCAGCGATAAGCATGACCGCTACGAGTGTGTTGATTTTTTTCATTGTTGTTTTGATTTATGTTGCAATACTAACGCAAAACTTAAATTATATGTTTAAACATGTATTTTATTAATATTAACTCATTGATAATGAGCATAGAAATTTTAAATAAACTCGACAAAATGACCTATCCAATCGACTGATTCACGCTAGAATTAAGCTAATTTCTTGGCCACTTGAAATCACCCTTGAGCGTTGTTTCCTTTAAAATCATTCAGTGGATGGGAGATAGTTACAAATAAAAATCATGAGTAAGGTTGTCATACGCCTTTGATTTTAATGTGTCTTTTTTATATAGGATAATTTTTTTCTTTTTTGATCGGTACGTAGCAAATCCAAATTCCAACAACCATCGCATTTGAGGTTTTTCCTTTTTTGAATAAACGGCAAGCTGCTTGCTGACATGCAATCCGTTTTTGGCGGCAAGTGATTTGAAATTATTCCCTTCACGGAAAGGAAGGATAACAGCCAATTTTCCTGATGGCTTGAGCATTCGAACGGAATGAACGAGCAATTCTTCAAACGTCAAACTCCTGGTGTGGCGCGAGCGCATGCGATGCTGAGCCGGTGGGAGAAGGCTGTTAATAAAGTAAGGAGGATTGCTAACGATCAGATCATAGCGATGTGTTGGATCAAACTCTTGGACTGAATTATGAAAAACAGAAATTTTATTCTGCCAGTGGGAATTGGAAATATTTTCCTGCGCCTGAACGAAATCTTCTTTTCCTATTTCGATTGCATCTATACGGACAACATCATCTGTTCGCTGTGCCAGCATTAAGGCAATCACTCCACAGCCGGTGCCGATGTCGAGGATCTTTTTTGCACCTGTCACTTCGGCCCATGCCCCGAGCAACACGGCATCGGTGCCCACCTTCATCGCGCAGCGATCGTGCTGTAGAGAGAATCTTTTAAAATGGAATGGAGCATTCTTTTTCAATACCGCAATAATGTCTTCATTTAAAAATTCAAAATGCTAAATATTTTGGAAATAACTTTGAAAGAGCAAACTTAGCGTTATAATTTTTAGCTATGCGATTCAATGTCGTTAATTTAAGCACCAATGACCTCCTCTCTTCGGGAGGAGCGAGGTGATAAGAAAGGGCTTAACTTAACGACATTGCTATGCGATTGCTTATTGTCTTAATCTCCCTTTCACTTTGGTTTTGTTCCGATAAAAAACTCAACACGAGCACCACTCAATTTTTTGGCAATGGTGAAAACAAAGGGATTGTCAATAGTCGGTTAGAAGAAGCTTCGGGCTTAGTGCCGAGCGATGCAAACCCGGGCTATCTCTGGACGATCAACGACAGCGGAAATCCAGCGGAAGTATTTTTGATTGATAGCCTTGCCCAACTCAAACTCGTTTGTAAGCTGAATGTGAAAAACCGTGATTGGGAAGATCTCGCCATGGGCAGTGGCCCTCTGCCAAGAAAAAAATATTTGTACGTGGCCGATATTGGCGACAATATGGCAATTCATGATTACAAATATATCTATCGTTTTGCAGAGCCAAGTATGAAAAATGACGCGGAGCAACAGATCACCGACTTCGATACATTCGTTGTTCAATTACCCGATGGAAAGCGCGATACGGAAACGCTGCTGATCGACCCCATTAATAATGACCTGTATATCATTTCCAAGCGGGAACATAATGTTAATATTTATCTTCAAAAATTCCCTTATCCGGATACCATTCGCCCTGCCAAAGTGCTGACGATGCCGTTCACTCAGATTGTTGCAGGGTCAATCTCTTTTGATGCAACAGAAGTCTTGCTGAAAAATTATGACTCTGTTTATTATTGGAAGCGGGCGGGCGAGAAATCTGTAGTCGAACTTTTGGCCAAAAAGCCAATCGGACTTCCTTACAAACGCGAGCTGCAAGGCGAAGCTATTTGTTGGAATAATAGTGCGTCAGGATATTACACCCTTAGCGAAAGCCCCGAACATAGAATGGCTTACCTGAAGTTTTACAAGAGAAAATGATCACGCTAAGTTGCGGAAGCGCGAAGTTTTTTCGCCTTGGCGTGAAATGACTTTTCAAAGCCTTCGGTAAAGTTCGCTGATACTTTCTATTGTAATCGTCTCCTTCCAATCTGGCCCGATGGCGTGAACCCACATGTGCGGCAGGTTGTGCGCCACGTTGGCCATGGCTGTGATTTGTTCTTCCGTCCAACTTTTTGATAGCCCTTGAGGCAGGTCAATCTTATGTTTGGCGATCATGGTTTTAAATTCTTTTACACCCTCGGCATAAAAATCCTCAAGGTGGTTGAAGGCTATGCAGTTTGCGTAGCAATGGCGTGTGCCCAAGATTTTTGAAAGGCCGTACGACAGTGCATGGCAGACCCCTACTTCTGAATAGGTGAGGCTCAGTCCGCCCATCAATGAAGCGACCATCAGCTTGTCATCGTTTTCTTTGGTTTGCCCACTTTTGCCGCCCAAATAAATTTCCCGGCAAAGTTTTAATGCCTGCTCCGCATAGGAATGACTATACGCATTATTTAGGGTCCCATTTTCAGATTCGATGCAATGAATGTAAGTATCCATGCCGGTGTAGAACCACCAGTTGCGCGGCACAGAGGCAATCAAATCCGGATCAAGCACCACCTGATTGAACACGGTCCACTCGCATTTCAACCCCAATTTTTTTTCCGGGCCTGTCAATACTGCGGTCATCGAAACTTCTGCACCTGTCCCAGAAATGGTGGGAACGCCAATGTGATAAATGCCTGGCTTCTTGATTAGGTTTAGTCCCTGGTACAAAGTGGACGACCCTTCGTTGGTAAACATCAGCGACACGGCCTTAGCAATGTCCATAATCGAACCACCACCAATGCCAATTACTGCCGATGGAATTCCCTTTGAACTCTTCACGCTGTCGCGCAATGTATCGATTTGTTCCGTTGTGGGCTCGTAAACTTCCACATCAATGAACCTGACAATATCGTGTGGTTGAGATGGAATTCGTTTTTCTAGTTCTTTACCCTTGAAATAATTGTCCACCACAAAAAGCATAAACTTGCCATTGTCGTTTCTCTTCTCGTTGAGGATGTCGCCTAATTGATTAAAACTTCCGCGACCGAACACGGTTTTTTCGATTCCTTTAAAATTTTTATACATAGTGATTATAATAATGCTTTACCGCTTCGAACTCTGCGTGTATTTTGCGGTAAAATTTAAACCGCAGAGAGCCCAAAGTAACCCAGAGTTAGTTTTATTAGGCATGGGCTACCGCCAAAGTTTTTTCCACACACGCACCGATCTTCTTCGCCAACTCTTTTACTTCTTCATTTGTCCAGGTGCAACGGATACCAAACGAAATCAAACGTCCCACCACTTCCTGGGATTTGGGCAAGTGAAGATTATTATAATCTTGTGGTGCGCCCAACAAGTGAATCGAAAGCTTGGCCGATGTTTTCAAATCTTTCAAGTGATTCCATTGATTGATGAAGTGGTACATGTTGGTGAACCAATAATTAAATCCACCCACGCCTGCTTTATGGAGTTCATCCGCCAACCGTTTAGCCGATTCGGCATCGGGCAAAAACATATTTAAGAAGGTAGCCGAATCCCCGGAAGGATCAGCGAGTTTACTGAAACTCACCCCCGGAATTTTTGAAAGACTGCTCACCAAAAGATTCTTATGCTCGCGATTTTTATCGCGGATAAAAGGCACTTTGCGTGTTTGTGCTAAGCCGATGGCCGCATTGATTTCACCGATTCGGTAGTTAAATCCAATGATGGGATGTTGTTCCATCCCACGATTGCTGCCTACGTGATCATGACCGTGATCACTGTAGCTGTCTGCATTTTTATAGGCTTGCTCATCATTTGTAACCATCACCCCGCCTTCGCCACACGTAGCGATTTTAAAAAAATCGAATGAGTAACAACCGGTTTTTCCAAACAGGCCCACCGAAATTCCTTTGTAGGAAGCACCAAATGCCTGGCCTGCATCTTCGATCAGTGTCAGGTTATTTTCTTTGCACACTTTTACTATTTCGTCCATCTGCGCCATGCCCCCGCACATGTGCACGAGCATCACCGCTTTTGTTTTTGGTGTGAGGGCCGTCTTTATTCCACTGGCGCTCAAGCAAAGAGTTTCGTCAATTTCTGTGAACACGGGAAGTGCGCCTGAAAACAGAACCGCTTCCACCGAAGCGATGTACGTAAAGGGAGGAACGATCACTTCATCGCCTGCGCCAATGCCGGCCGCGGCCAGCGCGCAGGATACTGCCGTTGATCCGCTCGATACTGCATGGGCAAACTTCGCCCCTGTTATTTTTTTTACTTCTGATTCGAACTCGTGTGCCTTCCAAATGTTAGCGCGTTGCGCATCGTGATTGTAGCGAAAGAGAATGCCCGTTTCGAGCACATCGTTGATCTCCTTTTTTTCTTCGATTCCAAATAATTCGGTGCCTGGCATAGTTGATTTAGGATTTGATGATTTAGGATTTCTGGTTCGTGCAAAAATACGGAAATTTTGTATGCTGGTTGCTTGATAATTGACCCCGAAATTATTTTGTGGTTCAGCGATATCCCTCTCGATCCGAAGGCAGTTACCTTCCGGGTATCCAAGGCTTTGCGAATATTAAAAATAGAAGGGGCAGGGTTTCAACATTTACCGCTACATCCAATACCAGTTGCCTGAAAAGGGAATTTGTTTTTCACTTGAAGTAGTCAACTATGGTGCAAATAAAAAAAGCCCGTTGAATCCGGGCTTTTTTGTAACGAAAAAAATAGGTTAATCTTTCTTTTTCTCACAATGTGTACGGTGCATCAAAAGCCTAATCAGCTGGTCGGCCAATTGCTTATTGCCATCGTCATTGAGTGGATCAATGGTGATCGTTCCATCTTTGTTACCATCGGTAGCTGTTGATAAGTCCACACCTCCATTAACAACAGACATAATTTTATCCAGTTCCAAATGGATAGCGAGTGTAACGCCAGCGCCAGAGACAGCCAAGGCGGTACTATCCTGAAACTTTACCTCGAAGCGTATTTTGGCATCATGCCAAAACACAAAAGGAATGGTGCCGATAGTTCCGGTGATGAGTATGGATTTTCCATTCATGTCGCCAGCTACTTTGCTGGGGGCAACTTTGAAGCCTACTTTTTCATATTTCGCATTAGGGATGTTCACCGTGGTGATCACCTGGTCAACGAAGGCCCCGGCATTCATCAAGTCCACAATAAATGGGCCCTTTAGTTTGGCATCTTCATTTCCGTTAAACGCAGAGTCTTTTTTGAAATGTTCGTCTTCGTGGTCAAAATCAAATTCAAGTTCCTTCACGTTTACTTTTACATCGGTTAAGGTAACGGTGGCGGCAGCATCGGTGCGCGACCCAACAGCACCAACTCTCCCAGTAATAGTAGTTTTACCGTTGGCGGTAGCTGCCGACATCTTCAGCGTGGCTGAACTGGTAATTGCAGGCCCTGCGCTTTTCGAGCAACTTGCAAAGATTATAGCACTCATCAAGGCCAAACACAAAAATTTAATCTGTTTCATAATCTGTTATTTTATTTAGAGTGATCGTTTATTTCTTAATCGCAGCAAAAGTAACCGCCTAACGCTGTACATGGGCCAAACTGTATGACCGTTGGACAGATCAATTATGCTGTTCAACGATATTAGCCTTTCAATAGTCCGAATAATCGGTGGGCCGCAATAAATAGATATTAATTTTTGAAACATTGTGCTGGTATTCCGGTAAAGCCGAAAGTTTCTTCCATTGCGGGTCGTTAACAAATGCTTTCCAATGCGCATCGTGCGAAGCTTGGTTGGCGAAGGTGGTCATGTACATGAGGTTGGGCATGCGGTTTCCTGAAATTACTTCCGCATAAAAAACGGCATTGAATTGCAACCGCTTAAACAGTCCTACCTCGTCTCCCCGGTTGAACATTTGCACTTTGTTTTGGTGTATTTTTTCCGTTGGACCTTCATAGCTTCGCAGCTCGTAAATCCTTTCGGAATGTAGGTTGTTGAGCGGAGGCACTTCCATTTGTGGCATACCCGAAAAGGCACTTAACAAAACTGATTCGATGCGATCGTAGGGCGGGTTGGTGTAAACGGCATCGATGTATTCCTTGCTCTTGACATCATACGCAGCAGCATTCAACAAATCATTTAGTTTTGAGAACTGTTCCAGGAAAGTGTAGGGGATTAGCACCACCACACGTTTTCCATAGGTAGAATCAGTTTCTAAAGGTGTGAACACACCTACTTTTTTAATCCCAAACTTATGAAGTGTCGGCAAAAAATCACTAACCAGAAAGGCATGCACCCGTTCTTCTTGCAATTTGTCTTTCAGTTTATAAGTTTTGATTTCGTAAAACTCACGTGTTGTAGGCTGGCCCTTCAACGTTGCTCCAAGAAATAAAAATAGGAAGAGGAGCATAATTTTGGGAGTGAAATGTTTTAATATTGTCATGGCTTTATTATTTTTTGTGAATATACTGCAAAACAAATTGGTATGTTATTGGGAGAACCCCAAAAGATAGTAACCCTTTTAATCTTCAAATTCATCATAAAAATAGTACAATGAAAACTGCATTGATCACCGGGGGGAGTAAAGGAATTGGTTATGGCATTGCCGAGTCGCTAATTAAAGAGGGATGGAAAGTAGCCATTACTGGCCGGCAGGCTAAAGCAGTAGAGTCCGCTATTGCTAAGTTGAATTCGATAAAACAAGGAAACGCCATTGGCCTGGTGGCCGATGTTCGCAATTTTGATCAACAAAAAGCGGCTGTTGAAAAATTGCTGCGCACCTTTGGCCAGTTGGATGTACTGATCGCCAATGCAGGTGTTGGTTTTTTTGGGTCAATAGAAAAACTCGAGCCGCGCTACTGGCAGGAAACTATCGACACCAATCTTACCGGGGTTTTTTACAGCGTTAAAGCATGTTATGAAGCATTGAAAAAATCAAAGGGCTACATCATCACCATCGGTAGTTTGGCGGGCACCAATTATTTTGCGGGAGGAAGTTCATACAGTGCGAGCAAGTTTGGTTTGCTCGGGTTTACTCAGGCCGTGATGCTGGATGCGCGCGAACACCAAATAAAAGTGAGCACCATCATGCCCGGTTCGGTTTCTACGAATTTCAACGACCAGGTTCCCAATGAGCAAGATGGATGGAAAATTCAACCCGAAGACATCGGCCAGTTGGTATTGGATTTACTGAAGATGAACCCGCGCACGTTGCCGAGCAAAATTGAAGTGCGGCCTGCACAGCCAAAATAATTTTTTAATTAAGGGATTTTAAACTGTTTCGGTAATCTGATGTTGCGATAATTTTTATTGATCTTTTAAAACTTCATTTTTAATTGGCATAGTTCATAACCGCTACCGCATGACAGGCTGTTCCAGCTATAACAAACAAATGCCAAATGAAATGACCGTAGCGCATCCGTTTTGAGATGAAGAATAAAATACCCACTGAATAAATTAGCCCACCGGCAATCAACCAGAACAGACCCCACGCTGGAATACTTGTCCAAAATGGTTTGGCTGCCACCACTGCGATCCAGCCCATCCCTAAATACAGACCAGTGGAAAGTTTATTGCTGCGCGCCCCGGTAACGGATTTAATTACCACACCCGAAATGGCAAGTGCCCAAATGATCCCAAACAACGACCAACCCCACGCACCTTTTAAAACACCTAAGGTGAAAGGGGTGTATGTTCCGGCAATGAGTAGGAAGATTGCCCCGTGATCTAAAATATTGAAGATGCGTTTTGTTCGGCTTTCGGGGAAGGCGTGATAGAGGGTAGAGGCCAAATACAATAGAATCGCTGTGGCACCAAAAATGCTGGCGCCCGTCACCGCAGCAGCGCCAAATGGAATTGCATGCATGATGAGTATTGGCGTTATAGCCACAGCCCCAAGAAACCCTACTCCATGACTAATGCCGTTGGCAATTTCTTCGCCCAGGGATTGAGCCTGTTTTGGTTTTTCAGTCTTATTCATTTTGCTTTTAAAATCCTCTGTAAAGATCAGATTGAGAAACAGAAATATGCAAAATAAATTGCTAAAGTCTAAACTTGACTTGGGTCTGGGTGCACCCAAGAAGTTCGGTAAGAGCGTTTCAAAAGCCTTGTTGCCTCAGCATCTCCAGTGACTTCACGGATTTTAGGGTCATACCTAAGCGCCTTTCCCGTTTTCATCGAAAGGTTGGCGAGGATGCAGCAAGCCGTGGAGATATGGCCTTCCTCGATATCCGCAACGGGGCGTGAGCCATTTTCTATCGCTTGCAAAAAATTAAGGAGATGAAGCCGTGTGGCCTGGGCAGTATGCAGTTCGATATCCTTTTCTTGTAAGTCCTCGGGGTACTTGATTTTTTCCAACAAGACATCCCCATGGATTTTATTTCCGTTGCCGACAGGCACGAAGTCATATTTCATCACACTGCATGAAAGTGTTCCTTTTTCTCCATAGATTTTATAGCCCCAAGGATAGTCGGGATCCGTTGGCTCTCCCCAGGTGCGGTGCTGCCACACACAGCTAAGATGATCAAATTCAAATAAGGCAGTTTGGGTGTCGGTAATATTCGACAGCCCTTCCGGTGATTGGTAGATTCCACCCGTGGAGTAAATTTTTGTGGGCCACCCCAGGTTTAACATCCACCGGACGGCATCGAACATGTGCACGCCCATGTCGCCCATTATGCCGTTGCCATATTCCATTAAGCCTCGCCACCAGCCACGGTGAGGAAGGCCACGATAGGGAAGCAATGGTGCGGGGCCTGTCCACATTTCGTAATCAAAAAAATCAGGCACGGTTTGCACAGGCGGACGATCGTAGTTCCGCATGTGGTAATAGCAGCACATCTCCACGTGCGAAATTTTGCCGAGCAGGCCGGCATCTATAATATTTTTTTTTGCCTCCATCAAATGGGGCGTGCTTCTTCGCTGTAGGCCTACTTGAACGGTGCGTTTATATTTACGGGCCGCAGCAAGCATGGCCTCTCCTTCAACCACATCGACACTGATTGGCTTTTGCACATACACGTGAGCTCCAGCCTTGATGGCATCAATAGTTGGCAGGGCATGCCAGTGATCAGGAGTACCGATCAGTACAATATCAAATTGATTTTCTGAAAGCATTTTCCGGTAGTCGCCATACAGCCTCGGCACTTTGCCCGACTTCTGTCGCTGGCTCACGAGTGTGGCTGCTGCGTTCAATTGGTTTCTATCAACATCACAAAGGGCCAATACATCCGCTTGAGCAACTTGCAGCAGCCGAAACAGATCACTCTTTCCATACCAACCTGTGCCGATCAGGCCAACCCGCCAGGTTCTGGAGGGATCAAAAAATTCCATGCTCTGCGCTCCGATAGTGCCGAGGATCAATGAAGCAGTTGCTCCTTTAAGAAAATGCCTGCGGTTGAAGTGGAATGGTTTCATCCTGCTCAATTATTTGAAGCAATTAAATTTAGCAGGAATATTTTGATAATGGGAGAGTGGACTATAAAAATTTTGATAGTAAGGTCTGATTTGTTTTTTGGGAACTGATTTTCTGCAAAGACTTAAAATTAAACCCTATACCAAATTGTCCAGACAGCCAAAGCTGACGGACACTTACTTCTGCATGAAGCATTGTACCGATTAATGGTTAGCCCCGCTTTCTCTTAGGTCTTGAATCGCAGCTTGAAAAACAGGAGTGTGGAGGCGAGCATTAAGGTAACAAAGTTTGCACCGATTACAGGAATGTCGCGTTGACAGATGCCGTAAACCAACCAGAGCAGCACCCCAAAACAAAAGAAGGAAAACATGCCGAGCGAAAGATCTTTGGCCGAGCGGCTCTTCCAAGTTTTGATTACTTGTGGCAGAAAGGCGATAGTGGTGCAGAAGCCCGCGGTTATACCAAGTAGTTGAATGAAATCCATAGCTGAAAATAATTTTAGCAAAGATAAAAACCAAACTACTATCAACTGCTAAAGTGTAAGGTTATCCATTTCACAGTTAGTTCAATCGTTTGTGGAGTTTCTTCGGCCGGTCTGAGAGTTAATCATTGATCGCTCCGATAATCTCCGAAACCAACCTATCCATATCAAAATCACCCACCTTGGTAAGGCCCAGGCGAACAACAACCAATTTTTTAGACGGAACTTCTAAATTGATGACAGGCAAATTTATTTCCCTACCTTTGCGCCTTACTTAACATGAAATGAAATCATTCCAAGACCTTGGACTTTCCGAGGAAATTGTTGCAGCGATCCACCAACTGGGTTTTGAAAGCCCCACACCAATACAAGAAAAAGCAATCCCTATTTTGCTGCAAGGCGATACCGACTTGGTAGGACTGGCCCAAACCGGCACCGGCAAAACTGCGGCATTTGGCCTACCATTGATTCAATTGGTCGATGAAAAGAACAGGGCTACTCAAGCATTGATTGTAGCCCCCACCCGCGAGCTGAGTGTGCAGATCACAAGCGACCTCGAAAAATTTATGGCAAAAGTAAAACGCCTTAACATTGTCACTGTGTATGGAGGTGCAAGTATTTCTGATCAAATCCGCAAGGTGCGGCAGGGCGCACAAATTATCGTGGCCACACCCGGTCGATTGATCGATTTGCTTTCGCGAAAAGTAGTTGACCTCACCCATATTCAATTCGTAGTGCTGGATGAAGCAGATGAGATGTTGAACATGGGCTTCAAGGAAGACATTGACGAAATCCTTTCCACTACACCGGATAGCAAAAAAGTGTGGCTCTTTTCGGCCACCATGCCGCGCGAAGTGCGTGAGATTGCCAGCAATTACATGACCAATCCGAAGGAGTTGACCATGGAAGGCCGTCAGTCAGGCAACGAAAATATTGACCATCAGTTTGCAGTTGTTGACGAACGCGATAAGTATTTGGCCTTAAAACGTTTTGTTGACTATACGCCCGATATTTTTGGGGTGATTTTTTGCCGCACCAAGATGGACACGCAGCGCATCGCTGAGCATTTGATCAAAGATGGCTACAATGCCGATCCGCTTCACGGTGATCTCACCCAAGTTCAGCGCGACCGTGTCATGAGAAGTTTCAAAGAAAAAACATTGCAACTTCTCGTAGCCACCGATGTGGCCGCTCGCGGCATTGATGTGAACAACATCACCCACGTGATCCACATGAACATGCCCGATGAAATGGAGTTTTATACCCACCGCAGTGGAAGGACTGCACGTGCAGGAAAGAAAGGGATTTCACTGGCCATCGTTTCCAAAAAAGAAGTTGGCCGCATCAGCATGGTGGAAAAAATGCTGAAACGGAAATTTACAAAAGTGTTGATTCCAACAGGCGATGAAGTGTGCCAACAAAAAATTGTGGGCCTTGTGCATAAAGTTCGCCAGGTTGAAGTAAACGAAGAAGAAATAGATTCATTTTTACCGGAAGTGTATCATGAATTGAAGGACCTGAGCAAGGAAGATATAATCAAACGTTTTGCGTCAATAGAGTTTAACCGCTTTTTGGAATACTACCGCGATGCCCGCGATTTGAACAAATCAGAAAAAAAATCCTTCTTTGAAGAAGGTGGTTCTTCAAGAGATTCATTTAGGGACGCGTCTTCGGGCAACCGCATCTTTATCAACATAGGAAAAATGGATGGCCTTGAAACAGGTACTTTACTCGGCATGATCTGTGATTATGGCGACTTGACGAAGGAGAAAGTCGGTAAGATTGATTTGAAGGGCGCGTACTCTTTCTTTGAAGTAGGAAAAGAATATACAGACCAGGTGATGAAGGGTTTTCAAGGCGTAGAAGTGCGCGGCCGCAAAGTGAGGTTGGAAATGACGGGTGGCAGACGACCTGAATCTTCTGGTGGCGATCATGGAAGGGGGGAAGGCAGAAAAAGGACGTTCTCAGATAAAAATTTTTCAGGTAAGAGTGGCGGCTCTTGGGGTGGCAAGCCAAGGAAGAGGTATTGATTTTATTTGTTATCCGTTAATGGATGATAGTGATTGAACCTATACCAATTAACCAACAACGGATAACCATTACTTACAATACTTATTCAATAATTCATTTGCCTGTGGGCAATCCAATTTTGTGGCCTTGCTCCAATCGGCACAAGCTCCCTTCATTCCCAACCAATTCTTGGCCATGCCACGGCTTAAGTAGGCCATACCTAAATTAGGATCATAATGGATGGCTGCATCAAAATCTTCCATGGCGGCCTGGTAATCTTTTAGCTTCAGCTTCGCTTCACCACGGCTTCCGTACGCATGCGCATAGTTTGGACTTATTTCTAACGCCCTTGTAAAGTCGGTTATTGCACCTTTATAATCCCCTGAAAAAAATTTGACGCGTCCACGGCTCACATAGGCAGCATCAAAATTAGGCCGTAGTTCAACTGCTTTAGTAAAGTCTTCAATAGCTCCGGCAAAGTCCTCCAAATTTACTTTTGAATCCCCTCGGTAGGCATAAGCAAGGGAATACTTCGGGTCCAGTGCAAGCACTTTACTAAAGTCTTCGATTGCTCCGCGATAATCTTTTGATTCAAATTTAGCTTTAGCATTGTACATTGAATTGGTGGCGCTGATCTCATTTATTTTGGCGGTGTATTTTTCTGCCAATGCGGCTCTCGCACCTGTTTCCCTTTGGTTGTTGAGTTCTTGGGTCAGTTCGGCCAGCCTTCGATTGGCCAAGCTCAGGTTCTCCTTTAGGTCTGCGAGCTCTTTTACTTTTTGCCGATCTGCGCTTATTCGTTTTAGCGACTCTTGGATGCTTGTGGTATCCACGGTGATGGCCGCCTTCATCCAAAAAGTTTCACCGTTCCAGGTTTCCCCAAGCACGTCAAGTTTGGTAATGCCTGCGCTGATGGTGGAAATATTTTCGGTAAAGTTCTGCGTGTTTTTGCCTGCCGTATCATTGGTTTTAAGGAGTTCATTGCTTTCGACATAAACACCCAACTCATCGAGAAGCATGGACCGCAGTTGGTTGATAGCAATAGCCCTGCATGAAACTTTACTATCCGCTTCGCTGGCTTTATAAGTATATTCTTTTACAAAAGTTTTTTCCTGGGCATAAACGGATTGGCAACAAAGGCCAACAATAAAAACTATAAATGGGTTTCTCATGGTAACGATTGATGGTTTGTTTGATCAGCAATTGGAGAAAGGGTTTAAATAGCACTTTATTTCAACACCCTCTTAAAAATATTGTCCCACGTAGTCAAACTCGGTTTGGGTTGGAGTTGGCGGTCCACTAACCCGAGATACGCAAAATATTTTATAGTTGGGTTAACGTATATTGGTAGCGTGGATAAACTAATATCGGTAAATGTTAATTGAAAGATGGCAGTTGCCTGAGCCTGATCCAATAATTGGGTTTGTCTTGTGATGTAGTTCTGTTGAAGGGTGGGATTACCAGTAATCACACTATTCGGCCCGGTAAATGTTTGCGAGGTCCAACCTCCTTCTGAAACAAAAACAGGCAAAGATTTTCCTGCCACCAGATTGGAGTAATAATTTAGGGGAAGATCATTTGGGTTTGCGAAATTAAAATAGGGATAGGAAGAGATGCCTAATTCTTGGATGAAAGGAAAATCTGCAAGATCCTGGTTGATGCCTATGTAATTTCCATTGCCACCCAGTTTTCCCCACGCTACTTCCGCTTGTACACTCACACTTAATTTCACATTTTGGTCGATCGCACGTATATCTGTCGCTGCATCTTGGGCAGCTTGCTTTACACCATTGTAGATGGCAGTGCTTGCAGCAATTCGAATCAAATTCGTTTCAAGGGCTAACCCCAAATGATCCGGCTTGAGCATACTGTCCATCACTACAGCAAACCTCCTATAAATCTTTTGCACGTCAGATTGGGAAATGCTTTTTCTCAAGGCAACCACCTTGTCCGAATCGGAAGCGCGGTTCAATCCATTTTCCGGATCGATGTAAACCCACAATTTTAAATTCTTGGTCCGGTAAAAATTGGCAAGCCCCACGTAGTTATTGAGAACATATTTTTTTATGGATTCTCCGGCATAAAGAGAATCCCACGGCACTTCAGTGTTGATGATTGCAGCATCGGCACACGGTGTCCAAAGATTAAGTGATAAGATTGTGGTGTCAAAGCTATTGAAACTTGGAGCTGAGTTGGCGAAACCCATACGGTAGGTGCGCGTGGTGAGCGTGGGCACAGCATCATTCTTTTTGCAGGATAAGGTTAAGCAAACTGTTGCAAGGGTCAAAAATGAAATACTTTTCTTCACAGATTTAGATGGGTTTAGTAAAAACATTTTAAAATTGTTCGTTATCAGTTGAACACGGCATAGTGATTCGCTATACGATTAACGAGTTACACGGCCTTGAATTGTTCAAACGCTTCTTTGCAATCTTTACAATAATAAATCGAGCGGCAAAGTGTTGGCCCGAATGGGCTTTTCATTTCCGTGTTCGAGTTATCGCATCTTGGGCAAATGGCATTTTCCAAAATTTCAAGGTCAGCAAACACACGAGCAGATGGAGGAGGGGCAAAGCCGTATTTTTTCAAAGCCATCCTTCCTTTTTCAGAAATCATATCTGAGCTCCACGCTTTTTTATAATTCACCTCCACATTAATATTTTTGAGGCCTTTGCTTTTGAGCAACAATTCCACTTCAGCTTTCATATAATCCAAGGCGGGGCATCCAACAAAAGTGGGCGTCATTTCGATTTTTACCGGATCACCAATTTGTACTTCAGTGATCACACCCAAATCAACCAGCGACAAAACCGGGATCTCAGGGTCTTTCACTTCTTCTAACCACGAATAAATTTGATCTTTGCTAATCATGGTACAAAATTAATTATTACCTGTTAATTGTCACCTGTTACCAATACCTGGTATCGATAACCATCACGAAGGATACCGGATGTCAAATGAGTTGGGAAAGACCTGGTTTAAATGATGTTTGAGGTGCTCACATAATCGTCCGCGAGCCATTCTAATGGATGAGTTGAAACTGAATTTTTCCTGTGTCACTTAATTTTGAATAGGAGGTGGAAGGCATTTTCCCCAACACAGCGGCAATCCGCTTGTTCAGCAATACCCATAGTGCAATCACCTCTTCACTTTCAGTTTGTTCATAGTCGTTGAGACTCACCCATTGATCCTGATCGTAAACAATTTTTGAGGGGACGGACTCATATTGCCCGCAGATAAATCTACGCAAGTTGTTTTGTGCAGAATCAATCAAATGGCCAAGCACTTCTTTCTTGCTCCATTTGATGGCGGATGGTTTTGAGGAAAAATCATGTTCAGGAATCGCCCTGAATTTAATGGAATACTCGGCTATGATTTTATCAAGTTCGATAATTACTATTTTTATGAGCCTCATTGTATGTAAAATTAGCGAATATCAAATTCAACGTTCAGCATTTATCCTTTAATCTTGAATTTTGTACATTGAATTTTGATTTGAAATATGTTGCAAGCCAGTTTTCATAAATATGTATTTCAGTTTGCCTTTGCAGCACGCACCTCCCGTGGTCCGATGGTGGATAAAACGTCCTGGTTCCTCAAACTGTGGGACGATGTGAAACCCGAAGTTTATGGATTGGGCGAATGCGGCCCATTGGCCTTTTTAAGTAGGGAGCTTACTCCTGAATTTGAAATGGTTCTTACCGATTTTGTCAACGCTATTCAAGAAAAAAAAATGCCTTTGCCTGTTCAAGGATGGAGCGACATCCATTCAATGAAAGATTTTTTTGATATTCATGCGATCGGGCAGAAATATTCGTCCATTCAATTTGCCATGGAAACTGCTCTGCTCGATTTGGTCAATGGCGGAACGCGGACAATTTTTAAAAATAAATTCATTAAACAAACGCCCATTGCAATAAATGGTTTGGTGTGGATGGGCGGGCTGGATTTCATGTTGCAACAGGTGGAAATCAAAATCCGCGAGGGTTACAGGTGTATAAAATTAAAAGTGGGTGGCCTTGATTTTGAAAAAGAGTGCGATGTGCTGCAATACATCCGCAGAAAATATTTTCGCGACAACATTGAGATCCGGTTGGATGCGAATGGAGCATTTAAAAAGGAAGAGGCATTGCAGAAGATACACATCCTGAAACGTTTTCAGGTTCATTCTATTGAACAACCGATCAAGCCAGGACAATCAGAAATGGAAGCGATTTGCCGCGAATCGCCCATCCCCATAGCCTTTGATGAGGAATTGATCGGCATTGATGATACGGAAAAGAAGGAAGAATTGTTGAAAAGGCTCAAGCCCCAGTTTATCATTTTAAAACCAACACTTCATGGGGGGCTACGTGGATGTGCCGAATGGATTCACCTGGCCGAAAAACTTAAAGTGGGTTGGTGGATCACTTCAGCGCTGGAATCGAACATTGGACTGAACGCGATTGCGCAGTTCACGTCACAGTACTCAACTGAAATTCCGCACGGACTTGGCACCGGTCAGATTTACACCAATAATTTTCCCTCGCCCTTGTTGGCCGAAAAAGGGATGCTGCACTCTCAAATGAAAGAACCTTGGGATTTGACCAATCTTTTTCCAAGCGAAGCCGCTGAGTCTTTGTACTTGAAGCAATGAACGCCTAAAATTTTACCCGTTGAGTTATAGAACAGATTTTGGACATTACTTGCGGCTTACTTTCCATCCAGGTCCACGCACAATCCTTCCCGGTCTCGCGTTGGTATGTTCGCCATTCTCCAACACGTGTGTTCCATTAACAAAAACATGCACCATCCCCGTACTGTATTGATGCGGATTTTCAAACGTGGCATGATCTTGGATTTTGGTCGGATCAAAGATCACAAGGTCAGCAAAGTACCCAATCAGTAGCGATCCACGTTTTTTGATTTTTAAATTTCCGGCTGGCAATGAGGTAAGCCTTCGGATGGCTTCTGCCATTGAAATTATTTTTTCATCGCGCACATATTTGCCCAACAAGCGCGCGAAGTTTCCGTACGTGCGCGGATGCGTGGGTGTTTTTAGAAAATTTCCGGATGCGGTGGCCGATTCTGCATCCGAGCCAAAACTGACATACGGCAATTCAATCTGCCGTTTTACATTTTCTTCCGTCATTAAAAAATAGGCAGTACCTACACGAGTGCCATCGGTGATCACTAAATCCATGGCCGTCTCTTCCGGTGACTTGCCATAGATTTTTGCAACTTGCCCCAACGTTTGGCCCGAAAAATTCTTACGCAGCGAATCATTGGTAAACCCTAATAGCAATACTTTATCAAAATCGCCAGCCAACATCATCAGGTTCTCCCATTTGTTGGTGGGCGTGCGCATCTCCTGCAAGGCTCTCTTTCGTAGGGTAGGGTTTTTCATTCGCTTGATCCATTCCTTTATTCCACCTTCCTGTAGCCACGGGGGCATGGCTGCATCCAATCCCGTTGCACCTGCCGTGTAGGTGTACATATCTGCCGTGACCTTCAAACCTTCCTTATTGGCCTTGTTGATGAGGGCAACCACCGTATCGAATTTATTCCAATTGGATTTTCCACTGAATTTCAAATGATAAATTTCTGCCGGAAGGTTGGCTTCACGGGCAATGCGGATTGTTTCATCAACGGCCTCGAGCAGGGCATTGCCTTCACTGCGGATGTGGGCAATGTACATGCCACCGTAGGAAGACGCCACTTTGCTTAGCTCAATGAGTTCTTCGGTGCGCGCGTAGTTGGCAGGGGCATAGATCAATGCAGTGGTTACTCCCATTGCGCCTTCTTCCATTGCCTGTTTTACCAAAACCTTCATACGCTCCAATTCATCTGCCGAAGGTGCCCGATTGACACTTCCCAACTCATGTACACGCACGGTGGCCGCACTAACAAACGAGGCGACATTCGGACTTATTTTTCTTCTTTCCAAGGATGTAAAATAATCCCCTAGTGTTGTCCAATCAATTTGGTAAGTCCAATCAGGGTCATGGCTCATGGCCTCTTCATCATCCCTTTTCATGGCTTCATTCATCGGCCCCATCGAACCTTCACCCAATACTTCCAAGGTTACGCCTTGGCGAATGTCGCTCTGCGAATTGCCATCAAACAAAAGTGACACCTCACAGTGGCTGAGCATATTGATGAACCCGGGAGCAACAGCCAACCCTTTTGCATCAATTTCCTTTCTGCCAACAGCTTTGGATAAATTGCCAATGAAGGCGAGGGTGTCGGCATTGATGCCCACATCGGTTACAACACCAGGCTTTCCAGAACCATCGTAAACCCTGCCGCCACGGATCACCACATCGAACTGCTGTTTTTTGCAGCCGACTAAAATAAAAACTAAGAGGGTGAGGGTGAAAATTCTTGCCATACAATCGAGTAAGAAATGTAGTGAAATGTATAGCTCCGATCAAGGCAAATGGTAGGATAGGATATAGGGTTATCAAAAAAAAGCCCTGAGTCGGTCAGGGCTTTTTTTACTGGAATATTTTTTTATTTCAACGCATTGCGAAATGCGTCCGTGGTATTGAACTTCGTAAACTCAAGGTCGGTCAACGCCTTTTCTTTGAAGCTAGGATCGATCTTTACAGCACTGGTAAGGTTGCTTACAACAGCATCACCGCTGCCAGTACGGGCGGCTGCAATAGCGGCTCCATAGTAAGCAAGGGCATAGTTTGCATTTTTGCGAGAAGCTTCAGCAAAAGAGGATCCAGCATTACTATTGTCTTTGGTGAGCAATTGAGCTAATCCCTTGTTGAATAGGTTCACATCGGTATCGGTTGAGGATGAAGTTGAGTTCACCGCGTCACTGTATTTTGCTTTGTAAATTTCACATGAGCCCTTCACGCCATTTACTCCACGCTTCACATCATTGTTGGCACCGTTCAAAGCTTTGACAGCATAAGTGTAGGATTTGTAAGGATTGCCTTTCATCAGGGTAATAGAAGCAAGGTTAGCCAAAACTTCAGGTGTTTCTTTCAATTTGGCTGCAATCTCCAATTGCGCAGCAGATTTGTCGGCAAGGTCAGCGGTCTTAGCTGGGTTTTCGATCATCATTTGGATGTAGGTTGCTGCCAGATTGTTGTTGGCGTTCCAGTTACTACCTTTTTTAGTAGCAGCTTCGTAGATGGCAGCTTTCTCGTCCAATGATGGGGTGAGGGTAGCAGAGTACATCAATTCTTCAAAGGTAAGTGCATCAGCTCCCACTTCGCCTTTGGTGATTTGCTTGGCAAGGACTGAAATCTCCGCGTCTGTTTTCTTAGCTTTTACGGTTAAGATTTCAGTCTTGGCGGCACGCAAGCCTGGATAAACATCTTTGAAAACTTTGTTATAGGTCTTCAATTTTTTCAATGCTTTCTCTTGCTCTTCAAAAGAAGAGCCACTATTGATAGCGGCAAGATACTCAGCTTTCTCATCGGCACTAATCCCCTCATAAGCAGCTAAAGCAGCCTTGAAGCCATTCCAATCATCAACGATCGGCTTCAAAATGAATTTGATATCCGCGGCCACGCCCTGGTAGTCATATTTCTTCATTTGGTCACGATAGAATTTTTCGATCACCGCAGCACGCTCTTCTGAAAGTTTGCTGTTGATACGCTCTAAACCTTCAGGCGAGTGGGTACCGGTAACGGTAACGGTTTTCGTTAAGTTTTTGGAGGCGATGAAGGCATCCAATTGTTTGCCTTTATTTGCTTTTATTTCTGAAGTGCGCAGAATAGATTTGCCGCGTTCAAAATTAAAATCAGGGATTACAACCGGAACCAGTTCTTCTTGGTTATTATAGCCATGTTCAGCAAAGGCTGCATAGTAGGATTTTTGAACTAACTTGGAGGTAGTGATGATACCGGTAGCCACCACCAAACGGGGAGGAGGAACAGCCTTTGACTTAGGGCCTTTTGAGGCAACTCCTTGGACTTCTACTGTGCCAACTTTATACGCTTCTTTATAGGGGAATGAGAAAGGTTTTGTAACCGGAGTTTGTTCAGTCTTATTGGTAGGGTAATCCTCGGCCTTGAAGACGATGGGAGGCAATGCTAATTCATTATCCCCATACTTGTAAAAAGTATTGAGCGTATAAACGGTGCCTTTTTTGAAAAGCTTTGCTGGCAAGTTGCCCGACATATCAAAGTTAACTGTGTCTTTGTGAACTTCTAACGGATTGGGTTTCACTTCCAGTTTCTGCTCTTTTGCTAATTTAATCATTTGGGGCAGTGTGCAGCCTGCTACAGCCATTGACCCGATGATTACGAGGGAGTAAACTAATTTTCTCATGGAATTTGGTTTAAAAACAATTTTTTTGGAATTGCAAATGTAAGATTTCTAAGCATTTGTTTGCAAGGATAACCAAAAAAATAAGAATAGCGTGCAACTAATAGACCAGAGGCTGTTTATATTTGTGAGTTGAATAAAAAAGCGATAAACTGCTTTTTACTTAGGTAAAGCGTAGGTCAAATAAGATGTGTATGGATTTTGTGAAGAGAATTCAGCTTTTTTTCGAGGAACATGCCTTTGGGGTATGCACTTTTTTGGGTGACAGGCTCGGGGTAGCAACCTCGTCCATTAGGTTGTTCTTTATTTATGCTTCCTTTCTTACCCTCGGCTCACCGGTAGTGCTCTACCTTGCCCTGGCTTTTATGCTGAACATGCGCGCACATTTACGGAAACGGAGCAGTATCTGGGATTTCTAAATTTTTAATTTTTGTGATGATTTTTCCCCAAAAAGGAAGTAATCAAAAACGATAAGGCCGCTGTAGGTAGTACTGCTTTTATAGCCCTTGACTTGGCGTGCCACCGCGGCTCGTTTTTTGATTTCATGACCTAATCTTCTCCCAAAACTAAGGTGGGCCACCATCACCGCCCTTGCGTGGATGCCAGAACCGATGGATAGGAAATGAAGGGCTGCAGCCCAGTCCAATAAAATCCGCAGTGGAAATTTCCAAAGAAGTGAAGATGCGCATTGGTGTTTGAACAAAAGGCTAAGGCCATTCCGAAAGTTGAAGTAAGTCTTACGCGGATTGGATGCCGAGAGTGTCCCTCCACCCACATGATAAACGGTGCTTTTGCCTTGGTAGAAAATGGAATTGCCTGCCCTGGCGAGCTTCCAACACAAGTCAATCTCTTCCATGTGTGCAAAAAAATCTTCATCCAATCCACCCATCTCATGGTAGCGATCAGACCGGATAAACAGGCAAGCTCCAGACGCCCAAAAGATCGGCACTGTGTCGTTATATTGGCCCATATCTTCCTCGAGCGAATCAAACATCCGGCCCCTGCAAAATGGATAACCGAGGAGATCGATTTGCCCGCCTGCGGCTCCCGCATATTCGAACTTATTTTTCTTCCTAAAGGAAAGAATCTTCGGTTGCGCTGCGGCAATACGTGGATCGTTGTCCATCAAATCAATAACCGGTGCAATCCAGTTGGGTGTTACTTCAATATCGGAATTGAGAAGTACATAATAGGTAGCCTGTATTTGCCGGAGTGCAGCGTTATAACCACCGCAGAAACCTTTGTTCTCTGGTATTTCAATAATTTGGATTTCAGGAAATTCCTTTTTAAGAAAATCAGTTGATTGGTCTTTCGAACCATTGTCGGCCACAATAACGTTGGCTCCTTCGCTGTATTTTATAACCGAAGGCAAGAACTGCTCTAAGAAATGTTTCCCGTTGAAATTGAGGATGACGATGGCAACTTTGGTCATCCCATCAAGCTGCTAAGATCCATGCCGGGAATGTTGGGGATTAAACCCTCGGTTGATTTTTTAAGGTGCTCACGCGCCTGGACTTCTGCCTCTCCGCTTGCTTTGTTGATGGCGGCAATCACCAAGTCTTGCACCATCGTTTGGTCTTCTGCTTTTAAGATCGATGGATCAATATCCAAAGCCATCAACTGACGCTTGCCGTTCATGGTCGCCTTCACCAATCCACCGCCCGATTCACCATTTACTTTCAGGTGGCCAAGATTATCCTGTGCTTCTTTGAGGCGGGCTTGAACCTCCTTCATTTTGCCCATCATTTTCATCATGTCAAACATGGCACTGTGATTTACTGTGGCGCGAAATTAATAAATAAGATGTTTGATTTATTGATTCTTATTATTACACCTCTTTTGTGCGGGAGTTGCAACTTGATGAGAAAATTTTGAATCTAAGGCTTTCCCTTTGGACTATTAATACTTCAACTTGGTGCCTCTATTTTCTGATGAGCAGCACCGTGCCCGCTTTCTTAAAAGAATTTCCGGTCAGGTCCATTCCCTCCGCTGTCCACACGTAAGTATCCACGGGCATATTAATACCATTCTGCTTGCCATCCCACGCTTCATTATTGTCGGAAGCAAAAATCATAGTCCCCCACCGATCGAATATTTGAAGGTCCAATTTGGCGATGTAATGCCCTTTCACGGTGAAGGTTTTGTTTACTTGTGCTACTTTACTGTCGGGATTAAAGGCGGTGGGATAGTAGAGGTTTACGCCTTTCACAATCTTGACTTCATTGGATACTGAAACCGGGACTCCCGCCTCTGCGGCCGTTGCCACGATCTTATAATAAACAACTTGGTTTACTGCATCAGTCTGATTATCCGTATAAGCTGAATCGGTGCCCACGTTAAATGTTTGTAGCAATTGGCCTTGTTGATTGTACTTTTGAACGGTATAATTTTTCACCCCTTGGCTCCATCCTTTGTAGCTCGTCCATAATAAAAAAGAATTGTTCAATTCATCAGCGGTTCCTTTTAATTGAATCGGGCAGGAAGGAAGACCTAGCTCACTGGTATTGCCACAGTTATCGGTGTAATTGATTTTGTAGCAATACCCTTCAGCATAATTGGTGTCCGTATATTGTTGGGCCGACACGGTGTCTTCCAGTAGGTAAATCCCTGTAGTTGGTGAACGGAAAATACTGTATCTTTTTGCCGTGAAGGCAGGATCTTGCAGCCAGTTAAGGGCAACCTGCGCATTGCCATTGCCTACTACTGCACTGGTGTTATTAATTGCAGTAGGTGTATCGATAAAGAAAGAATTTCCACACAATTGCAAAGAGGTGCTGGTGGCACCACCAGGATAATTGCTGACCAACTGATAGCAATAATTGGTTTTGCAAACAATGGCGTTGTCGTTGTAAGCGGTGGCTGTTCCGCTCAAGGAAGTAAACGATTTGCTTTTCGGATCGGTACGTACCACCTGAATGCTTGATATACCTGTGCTTGAAGTCTGCCAAGCCAATTGGTTCACCCCACTTGTAAAGGTTAAACTAAAATCATGGCTGCAAACAGGAACAGAATACGAATCGGTATTGGCGCACGGATCGAAGGTGCTCAGTTCAAAACAATAGTAGTTCTTATTCAACGCAAGGTTGGGAACAGTCAATGTATTGACACCGTACAAAGTCTGGTACTGTTGAAAATTGACTGCATTGTTAAAAGCAACGTTCGCGTGATATTCGATATTGGTTTGAGGTGTGAAATTGAGTTGCAAAGTAGCCACATCAACTGCCGTTAATTTGCTGATGGATGGGGTGGGGAGGGTGGCAATGGCGGTGAAGGGCTGGACCGTGGCATTGCAATTATTGGCCGCATTCAATTTTTTTCCTCTCACGCTGATGTTATACCCCCCCGGACTCCCATAACTGAATGTGGCTACTTGATTGTTGCCGGATGGGATAGTGGTGAAAGTGCCGCTATTGAAGTTGAAATCAATCGCATACGAATCGTAAGTTTTGTCGGTGATGTCAACCTCTACTTTCGATCCTGCACAGGTGAAAATATTGAACGCAGGTGAAATGTTGGGGTCAACTGTGACGGTGATATCATCAGAACCAATACTTTGATAAACCACAGCGAGTTTGTACGTGCCCGGTGTGGTATAGGTGAACTGAATTATATTCGAACAAGTTGCATTGGGGGGGCAGTTAGGTGTTCCGTCAAAACTCATAATGCAAGGTGTGCCCGGTGTGCAACCTCCGTTTCCCGGAAAAGATGTTTTGGTAATGTTAATGGTAAACGGAGCACAGCCCCTCACTTGGTCAACCTGAAAACGACCTAACCGACTGGTGAATTGCGCTAGTGCGGCATGTGTCAACAGAAAAAAAATAATAAACAGAAATTTACTCTTCACGTTTTTTCAAGTTGGTGGTCAATGGTTATTGGTGAATCAACCTCATTAAGTTAGCTCTTTGTTGTTACCTCGACTGCTCTCTCAAAGAGGTCATCGGTGCCCCGTAACATCAGTTATTTATGGAGTTCAAATCTATGCGCTTTAAGAAACACTCAGCGGCTACCAAATCGTCATGCAATAAGCGGTCAGTCTCTATAAACGAAACTTCCTTTCGGAAAGTATCCACAAAATTCTCCAAATAGGGTGAGGATTTTAATGGTCTCCGGAATTGAAGCGCCTGAGCTGCCGTGATCAACTCAATCGCCAGGATAGAATAGATATTGTTCACCACCTGATAGGCTTTTGTTGCGGCATTAGCACCCATGCTCACGTGGTCTTCTTGCCCATTGCTCGAAACGATGGAATCAATGGATGCCGGTGTACACAGTTGTTTGTTTTGGCTCACCAGCGATGCGGCAGTATATTGTGGTATCATCAATCCCGAATTAATACCCGGATTGGCCACGAGGTAATTTGGCAAATCGCGTGCGCCTGAAATCAATTGGTAAGTCCTCCGTTCCGATATGCTTCCGATCTCTGCCAAGGCAATCGCTAAAAAATCTAATGCCAAAGCCAACGGCTGCCCATGAAAATTCCCTGCCGAAATAATTTTGTCTTCCTCGTAAAAGATATTCGGATTGTCCGTTACACTATTGATTTCGGTAAGAAAGGTTTTACTAACGAATTGAACAACATCATCACTGGCACCGTGCACTTGAGGCATGCACCGGAAAGAGTAAGGGTCTTGCACGTGCTTTTTGCTTTGCGCGATAATCGAACTGCCGCTTAATATTTTTTTTATTTCCGCAGCGACTTTGATTTGCCCGGGGTGTGGACGAATCTGGTGCACGATTTCATCAAAAGGCTCAAGGCGACCATCAAATGAATCTAATGACAATGCCCCGATGAGGTTGGCCAGTTCTAGTAAACGCTGGGCATGCCAGGTGCACCAAACTCCGTAGGCACTCATTGACTGTGTGCCGTTGAGTAAGGCCAATCCTTCCTTTGACTTGAGATGAAGTTTTTCCCAGCCCATTATTTTCAAAACTTCTTCACCCTTGACTATTTTATTTTGAAAGTTAACTTCCCCCAGGCCAATAAGTGGTAACGAAAGGTGCGCTAATGGTGCCAGGTCTCCGGAAGCACCAAGCGAGCCCATTTCATAAATCCTTGGTAAGATATTTTCATTAAATAAGGAAGCCAATCGGTTGACGGTTTCCAATTGAACGCCCGAGTAGCCATAAGCCAAAGACTGGATTTTTAAAAAGAGGATTAGCCGTACAATTTCTTGTGGCACTTCTGCACCCATGCCACAAGCGTGTGACATCACCAGGTTTTCTTGGAGTTTTTCAAGCTGGTCTTTGGGAATGTTTTTGTTGTAGAGCGAACCAAAACCTGTGTTGATGCCATAGATCGGCTGCGTGGTGGAAGCTAATTTATTATCTAAGTATTCACGACAGCGTTGGATTTTTTCAATGGACTCATCCGACAATTTTAATTTTGTCTCCCGGTTGGCGATACCGGAGATGTCCTCGAAGGATAATTTTTTTGACGATATGAGGTGGTGATGGTTCACGTCATTTTTAAATAAATGGTGATCATCTTAATTCATTTTGAACCTTAATCAGAATCTCACCCAAAGAAAGTTTGAATTGTTCCCCCGTCTCCATCTTTTTTAAGGTAAGCAGCCCAGTCTTTACTTCGTCAGACCCAATGACAATCACAAATCGGATTTTTTTCTTATCGGCATACTCCATTTGTTTTTTGATCTTGGATGGATCCGGATAAATTTCGCTGGCAATTTCATTTTCACGAAGTGTCTGAACGATTTTTAAACCGTAGATAAAACTCACGCCATCTAAGTGTGCCACTAAAACTGTGGAAGAGGCCGTTGCCTCCTTTGGAAAAATTCTTAATTCTTCCAGGGCATCATAAAGGCGGTCAATGCCAAATGAAAAGCCAACACCCGAACTTTTTTCCTTCGAATCGAAAGCGGCAGTGAGGTTATCATAGCGGCCACCACCACTTACACTGCCAATGCCCACGTTATGGATTTTTACTTCGAAGATGCAGCCGGTGTAATAGCTCAATCCGCGCGCAAGCGAAATATCAAACATAATATGATCATCGGTTGCGCCAAATTTTTTAAGTAGGGAAAGCACTTCATTGAAATCATTCAATCCTTTTTTTCCTTTTTCTGAAGTTGAAAATTTTTGAGAAAGGAATTCAACTTTCTCTTGTGTGCCCCCCGTAAAATTTAAAATTTCAAAAAGGAGGGAAAGGCTGGAATCAGCAAATCCCTTGGTGCGCAATTCATCTTTCACTTTTTCCTCACCGATTTTATCGAGCTTGTCGATAGCAACAAAAAGAGCACTTTCATTTTCACTGGCTTCCAGAATTTCCGCAAGACCGGAAAGGATTGCGCGGTGATTAATTTTAATGGAATAATCTTTAATGCCCAATGCCTTAAACGCATCGTTGATCATCAAAATAATTTCCGCTTCACAAACCAATGAATCCGTGCCTACTACATCGGCATCGCACTGATAAAATTCGCGGTAGCGGCCTTTTTGCGGACGATCGGCACGCCAGACGGGTTGTATCTGATAACGCTTAAACGGAAATGTAATCTCATGACGGTTCATAACGACATAGCGCGCGAAGGGAACGGTGAGATCATAGCGCAGGCCTTTTTCAGAGATGTCTAAAGTCATGAGTTTCGAGTTCCGAGCCGCTATCTTTTGAGCGTCAATATCTTTCAGAAAATCGCCAGAATTTAATATTTTAAATAAAAGTTGATCCCCCTCCTCACCATATTTCCCTGTAAGGACCGAAAGGTTTTCCATCGCAGGCGTTTCCAGGGGTTGGAAGCCGTAATTCTGAAAAACTTTTTTGATGGATTCAATAATGAATTGCCGCTTGGCCATCTGGGCAGGGCCGAAGTCGCGGGTGCCTTTGGGCAGAGAAACTTTTTCCATTCACAAAACTAATCACTTATCGCTTACCAATGCGTTTTGCCGACAAGGCGGGGTTCAGAATTTTTTGTTTTGTATCTTTGTCCTAATTAAAAGTAAAACCATGAAAAAAATTATTTTGAGTGTTACCCTCTTGGGCGGGCTATCTCTTTTCTCAGCGGATCTATTGGCGCAATATAAAAATGGCGACAAGTTGCTGAACCTGGGGTTCGGTCTCAATTCCTACTACAGTGGCGGTATCCCGCTAAGTGCTTCGTTTGAAGTGGGTGTTACAGACGATATCAGTGTGGGTGGAGGATTAGATTATTTGTCCTATCGTTATGGGGTAGCTGGCACAGATTATAGTTTTAATGCTCTTTATATTGGAGGTCGCGGATCCTACCATTTCAATCGACTTTTGAATTTAAAGAATGAAAGCATTGATATTTATGCCGGGTTAAGTTTAGGGTACCGCTCATTCTCGTGGAGCGGATACAATGGCCCCGGCCTTGGCAATGCCTATGGCAGCGGGCTTTTTCTTGGCGTCCACGCAGGGGTCCGATATTATTTTACCAAATCGGTGGGAGGCTTTTTGGAGTTAGGTGCCCTTGGCTCATCCAATGCCCGCCTTGGGGTTGCCTTCAAATTTTAATTTGAGAAAGGCCATAACTTGGAATAACGGGAATAACCCTTATTTTTGCGCCTCGAATTAAAAATATAAAGCCATGTCAGTTACCCGTTTGAAAAGAAAAAACCGCAAAGACAAAGCCAAGGCCGCCCGCAGAAGGACAAGCCTGAAAGTGCAAAACTTCAAGCCTGTAGCCAAGGCGGTGGATATTGAAAAGATCAAAGAAGAATTTAAAACGAAAATGAAGAAATAATCCCGATAGGTGCCGGGATCAATTAGCCGTTATTGCCGATTAGCCAATGAATTCGTTCGTTGGCTTTTTGCTTTTTAGTCATTGCCAATTTACCCATTGAAAATCCGCTAATTAATTTTGGCCTCGTTTCCCCAGCTCAACCACTTCCATTTTTTTGATCGCCTTGTTGTCCAATTCAAAACGGATCAATGTTTTCACTAAATGAAATCCATGATTGCCTGCAGCTCCAGGATTAAGGTAGAGCATATTATTAGCGTTTGGATCTTTTTTGATCCGCAGGATGTGCGAATGCCCACAAATGAAAATATCAGGAACTCTTTCGCTAAGAATCTTTTTGATTCTGGGATTGTAATTCGGGGGCGCCCCACCGATGTGTGTCATCCAAACTTTAAAACCTTCACATTCAAACCAAAGGTCTTCGAGGTATAACGACTGAATTTTCTTGTCATCAATATTTCCATAAACCGCTCGCAAGGGTTTAAATTTTCCTAAATCAGCAATTACATCTTTATCGCCAATATCTCCGGCATGCCAGATTTCGTCCACGCTTTTGAAATACTCAAAAACTTTGGGGTCCAAATAACTGTGGGTGTCAGAAATTAAACCGATAACCATTCCGCAAGACTATATTTCAAAAATAGCATCTTTGTGGTTAACTATTTTTATGAAAACGCATCGGTACACAACAAAAATGACCTGGACGGGAAATAAGGGGCAAGGCACCAAGAATTATGCTTTGTATTCTAGGAATCATACGTACAACACGCAAGGAAAACCGGAAATACAAGGTTCTTCTGATCCAAATTTTCGAGGCGATCCATTGCGGTATAACCCAGAAGAATTGTTGGTGTGTTCTCTTTCTTCGTGCCACATGCTATGGTATTTGCACTTTTGTTCGGTCAACGGAATTGTAGTGGAGGCCTACGAGGACCAGCCATACGGGATAATGGACGAGCAACCTGATGGAAATGGTAAGTTCACCGAAGTAACGTTGCGCCCTCAAGTAACGATCAGCTCCGGTGATTTGATCAAAGCCGAATCGCTCCACGAAGATGCGCACAAGTTTTGCTTCATTGCCAACTCAGTCAATTTTCAAGTAAAATGCGAAGCGAAAACGATGAGGCAATAAAAATCTTACAGGCAGTTATTTTAGTGCGTTTAAAGCTTATTGCAATCGTTTGAAATCATTTTTTTATCTTGCAGCCTAATTTCACCTTATGGCCGAAACGATCAATCCCATTACTCCTTATTTGGTTCAACATACTTCTTTGAAAAACTGGGTTCGCCAGGTTGCCGAACAGTGCCAGCCCGATCATATCCATTGGTGCGATGGTTCAAAAAATGAATACGATTACTTGTGCAACCTACTTGTTGGCAAAGGAACGTTCATCAAATTAGACCAGCAGAAAAGGCCCAACAGCTTTGCCTGTTTTTCAGACCCAAGTGATGTAGCGCGGGTGGAGGACCGGACTTTTATTTGCAGCCGCAAGAAAGAAGCGGCCGGCCCCACCAACAACTGGGTGGATCCCCGTGAGATGAAAGATACTTTGCGCAAGCTGCTCCAAGGCTGCATGACAGGCCGCACCATGTACATTATTCCATTTTGTATGGGGCCAATCGGTTCTCCTCTTTCGCAGGTTGGCGTTCAAATTACAGATTCCGAGTATGCGGTGGTGAACATGCACATTATGACCCGGGTGGGGATCAACGTGGTCAATGAACTTGGCAGCAACGGAGACTATGTGAAATGCCTGCACACAGTTGGCGCACCGCTTTCACTGGGCAAAGCTGATGCGAAGTGGCCGTGCAATCCCACTACAAAATACATTGTTCACTACCCGGAAGAGCGGTCTATTGTTTCTTATGGATCAGGTTATGGTGGCAACGCGCTGATGGGCAAGAAATGTTTTGCGCTGCGCATCGCATCGGCCATGGCCCAAGAAGAAGGATGGCTGGCCGAGCACATGCTTATTCTTGGTGTGGAAAGCCCGGAAAAAGAAAAGACCTATGTAGCGGCCGCTTTTCCAAGTGCTTGTGGCAAGACCAATTTTGCCATGCTCATTCCACCAAAAGAAATGGCAGGTTGGAAAGTGTCCACAGTGGGCGATGACATTGCTTGGATCAAACCGGGGAAAGACGGAAAACTTTATGCGATCAACCCGGAGGCCGGCTATTTTGGTGTGGCACCGGGCACAAATTTTAAGAGCAATCCCAATGCGATGAAGACGATCGCGCAGAACACGATCTTCACGAATGTGGCGATCACCGATGATGGCGATGTGTGGTGGGAGGGGATGACGAAAGAAATACCAAAAAACATGATCGACTGGAGAGGGCAGAAGTATGATCCTGCTTCAGGCAAACTAGCTGCCCATCCCAATTCGCGCTTTACGGCACCCGCTTTGCAATGCCCCAGTGTGGACAGCGATTGGGAAAACCCAAATGGCGTACCGATAAGTGCAATAATTTTTGGGGGAAGAAGAAGCAATACAATCCCTTTAATCTATCAAGCGCACAATTGGAACTATGGCGTTTACCTGGCAGCCACGATGGGCTCAGAGACTACTGCGGCAGCCTTTGGCGAAATCGGCAAAGTAAGGCGCGATCCGTTCGCGATGCTCCCGTTCTGCGGCTATCACATGGGCGATTATTTTAACCATTGGTTGCAGTTTGGTCGCGATATTCCTAACCCCCCCCGTATTTTTGGGGTGAACTGGTTTCGCAAAGACGAAAAGGGAAATTTTTTATGGCCCGGGTTTGGCGACAACATGCGTGTGCTGAAATGGGTGGTGGAGAAAGTTCGCGGCAAATCCAATGCAGTGGAAAGCCCTATCGGTTGGATGCCCCATTATGAAGATTTGGATTGGTCTGGTCTTGAATTTACCAAACAACAGTTTGACCAAATCATGCACATCGACCGGGAGCAATGGAAAGTGGAATTGCTATCACATGCCGAGCTATTCGAGCGCATGTACGATCGGTTGCCAAAAGAATTTATTTTCATGCGCGAACTGCTGCTTTCCAGTTTGTGGCGGTCGCCAGAAAAATGGAGCGTTGAGCCCGAGGTGGAGTAATATGACGGAGAAATCCCTTTAAACTGTTAGCACAAGGCTCAGTGTCTATCATCCAAATGTTGCTTCTTCATTGAAGCTGCGATTCCATGCCCAATGGAGATTGTTCTCATTTTTCTTAAAAATGATTTCCCTACGGAGGTATGCCAGAAATCCTTCAACTTTCAACTAATTCCGTATTTTCGCATCAAAATTTTCATTACACTATGAGCAATCATCCAATCTCCGATTTCATTGAGAAAAATTATTTGCACTTTAACGCGGCCGCGCTGGTGGATGCCGCTAAGGGCTATAAAAAACATATTGCAGAGGGAAAAAAAATGCTGGTAAGCCTGGCGGGTGCGATGAGCACTGGCGAACTAGGCATCAGCTTTGCCGAGATGATCCGCCAAAATAAAGTACACATCATCTCTTGCACGGGTGCCAACCTGGAAGAAGACATTATGAACCTGGTGGCGCACTCGCATTACAGACGTATTCCCAACTACCGTGATTTAACGCCCGAACAGGAATGGGATTTGTTGCAAAAACATTTGAACCGAGTTACTGATACTTGCATTCCTGAAGAGGAAGCATTCCGCAGGTTACAGAAACATTTATTTAAAGTTTGGAAAGATGCTGAAGACAAAGGCGAGCGGTTGTTCCCGCATGAGTTCATGTTCCGTATGATCAACAGTGGTGACCTGAAGCAATATTATGAGATCGACCCAAAAAATTCGTGGATGATTGCGGCAGCCGAAAAAAACATGCCGATGGTAGTGCCCGGATGGGAAGACAGCACCATGGGAAATATTTTTGCTTCCTATGTATTGACCGGGGAACTAAAAGCGTCCACAATGAAATCAGGGATTGAATACATGGTGTGGCTGGCTGATTGGTACACTACTAATTCTGGAAAAGAGGGCATTGGTTTTTTTCAGATTGGCGGTGGCATCGCGGGTGATTTCCCGATTTGCGTAGTGCCGATGCTCCATCAGGATTTAGGGCGCGAGGGCGTTCCCTTCTGGAGTTATTTTTGCCAGATCAGCGATTCAACTACCAGTTACGGTTCTTATTCGGGGGCTGTCCCAAATGAAAAAATCACGTGGGGAAAACTGAGCATTGATACGCCTAAATTTATTGTAGAGAGCGATGCGACCATTGTTGCGCCTTTGATGTTTGCTTATATACTTGATATGTAAAAGATATTTAACCGCAGAGGGCGCGGAGGTTCGCGGAGGAAATGCAATGTGATAAGAAGAGTAGCAAATAAACTCTAAACTCCCTGCGTTTCTTTGCGTCTCTGCGGTTGAATGCATTTTAACTGCAAAGGTCGCGGAGGTATGTAGAGAAGAAACACAATAAAATGAATTTAGATTTTCAATTACGTTACGCTATTCAACAAGCTATTTCAGCGCTCTTCAATCAACAAGTAGAGCAACTGCAAATACAACCGACCAATCAAGAGTTCGAGGGATCGCACACGCTCGTGTGTTTTCCGTTAGCGAAGATGTCGAAGAACAGACCAGAGGAAGCGGGAAAGTTGATTGGTGAATATCTCGTTGCTAATTCAGGAATTATTTCGCGCTTTAATGTGGTGAAAGGTTTTTTGAATCTGGTGATTGCCGACAAGGTTTGGGTTGAAGTATTCCAATCTATTTATTCCGATAAAAATTTCGGAACGCTCGCCAGCAATGGCAAAGAGATCATGGTTGAGTATTCATCGCCCAATACCAACAAGCCATTACACCTCGGGCATTTGCGCAATAATTTTCTCGGCTATTCGGTTGCAGCGATTTATAAAGCCTTGGGCTACAAAGTTCATCAAGTTCAAATCATTAACGACCGCGGCATTCACATTTGCAAGAGCATGGCCGCCTGGAAATTGTTGGGCAATGGTGAAACGCCTGAAAGCAGTGGATTGAAAGGTGATAAATTGGTAGGGAAATATTATGTCGAATTTGATAAGAATCATAAAGCTGAAATCAAAACGTTAATGGAAAAAGGGGTGGGCGAAGCCGATGCCGAAAAGCAGGCTCCGATCATGAGGTTGGCCGTTGACCTATTGCTCAAGTGGGAAGCCAAAGATACTGAGACAATCCAGCTATGGAGAACCATGAATGGTTGGGTTTACGCAGGCTTCGAATCGACCTATAAACGAATGGGTGTTGACTTCGAGAAATTGTATTACGAGTCGGATACGTATTTGTTGGGAAAAGAAGAAGTGATGCGCGGAGTGGAGCAGGGTGTATTCTTCAAAAAAGAAGATGGCTCTGTATGGGTGGATTTAACTTCGGAGGGACTAGATCAAAAAGTATTGTTGCGCTCGGACGGCACTTCCGTTTACATGACGCAAGATATCGGTACCGCGATTTTGCGTTTCCGGGATTTCCCAAAAATTGAAGGACAAGTTTATACTGTAGGGAATGAACAAGAATATCACTTTAAAGTATTATTCCTGATCTTGAAAAAGCTTGGCTACCAATGGGCGGAGAAGTGTTATCATCTTTCGTATGGAATGGTTGATCTGCCAACGGGCAAAATGAAATCGCGCGAAGGAACAGTAGTAGATGCGGATGACCTGATGCAAGAGATGGCGGACGAAGCAGAAAAGCAAACTCGCGAACTCGGGAAGATTGAAGATTTATCGGATGAACAAGTTAAAGCACTTTCGGAGATGATTGGATTAGGTGCGTTGAAATTCTTTTTGTTAAAAGTTGATCCAAAGAAGAGGATGATGTTTGACCCGAACGAATCCATTCAATTGCAAGGCCACACCGGCTCATTTATTCAATACACACACGCACGCATCCGGGCGATCATCCGCAAGGCTGAAGCGATGGGCATTGAGCCAACGGCAAACGAACTGACGAAAATAAATTCCCTTGAACCGGTTGAGCGTGATATTATTTTCATGGTCAACAACTACGTCAACAAGTTGAACGAAGCCGCGCGTGACTATTCACCGGCTGTGATAGCCAACTTTGCTTTTGATTTGGCAAAAGGATACAATCAATTCTACCAATCGATCCCGATCTTCAACGAGAGCGATACAGCCAAGCTGAAATTCAGGATTGCTTTTTCACAGGTAGTGGCTGATGTGCTGAAGAAGTCGATGTGGGTGTTGGGTATTCAGGTGCCGGAAAAAATGTGATGATGACTTCGAGGAGTTTTATTTCTGCTTCGCTCTTCATAATTACCAATTATTGTTTTGGCCAAATAGAAATAAATGGCAAGGTTCTCAATCGAGATTCAAAAGAGCCTATCGCTTATGCCAACATCGGAATTTTAAAATCGAATGTTGGTACCATTTCAAATGAAGATGGCAGTTTCGAAATTCGAATTCCTCAAACTTTAATCAACGATACTTTGTTTTTTTTGGCTTTGGGATTTGGGAAGAAAGTTGTTTCCATTCAGCTTCTTTCAGGTCAACCAAATCAAATCATCTACTTGAAGGAAATGACAACCTTACTGAATGAAATAACCATTCGCGAAAAGAAAGTAGCCAACAAGTTTTTTGAATTGGGCAACTCATCCGTGAAGGGAGGAGTAATGGAGTGTGATACCTTGTATGCCGGGCGTTCTGTTTCGCTTCTTATTGAAAACAACAAACCAAAAATGAATCTCCAATTTCCGGTGTATGTGGAGAGGGCGAGCTTACGAATTTATAGGAATAATTTGAAGTCATTCAAATTCAGGGTGAGGTTTAATGAAGTGGACAGTCTTACCGGGCAACCGGGAGAAGATATGATGCAACAAAGTATTGTGATGACCTCTTCAATGAGGAACGGCTGGCTGGATTTTGATCTTTCGCATTTGAATTTCATTGTGTCAAAACCATTCTTCGTCACGTTCGAACAAATAACGGATCGATCTGATCGGATTGCGATTGCAGATGGATACAGAAAGTTTTTAAAAGAACATCCTGACAAAGTAAAAATCGATACCATAGTCTTTGAAGGGAAAAAAGAAGTACGGCAGCGATTTAAAGGAAGTGGAATTGATCTGCCGGGTACATTCTTAGCTATAGCGCCACTATCAGCTCGTTATACCAGTTATGTTCGTGATGCAAGTTTCGGAAAATGGAACAAAGTGCGCGGCATTGTTACTGCCGTTGTTGCGTTGAGCAATCAACCGACCTCAGGGAAACAAGTAAGGAAGTCAACATGCACCGATCATTCAGCCGAATGTAAATCTGAAAATCTTTTAAAAGATTTTATCAACGAGACTGGTTTGAATGGAGCACAACTATGTGTTTCGGTTAGCGGTAAATTGAAACTCTCAAATGCATTTGGCTATGCCGATATAGAAAACAGAATACTTGTCACCGACTCAACCCGCTTTTGGCTTAACAGCATCTCGAAGTCAATTACAGGTTTTGCTCTTGCCAAACTTGTTTCTGAAAACAAATTTGATCTCGATGCACCTGTTCAAAAATATCTTCCTCAGTTTCCTCGAAAGAAATATTTATTCACCACGCGTCAGTTGGCAGGGCATTTGGCAGGCTTTCGTGACTATCGAAGTGTTGAAGATTTTGCCCGCAAAGAGCATTATGAAAATGCGATCGAGGCTTTAAAAGTATTTGAGAACGATACACTCTTGTTCAAGCCGGGTACAAAGTTTGGATATTCAACTTTCAGTTGGAATTTAATTGGCGCAATCATCGAAGCCGTAACCCATCAAACTTATTTGGACTACATGCAGGAAAATATTTGGAAGCCATTAAAACTTTCAAGTATGTGTGGTGATAATATAAGAGTGAAGATTCTTAACCGGAGCAAATTCTATGATGCCACAGGTAACGAAAACGAATTGGGCGACCATAGTTATAAATATGCAGGCGGGGGAATACTTTCAACAGCAAAAGACTTGACAAAATTTGGTGAAGCCATGTTGAGAATTGATGAATCCCAGCAAAAGCTTCTCTTTACATCACAAAAAACTTCTGATGGCAAAGAGACGGGCTACGGGTTGGGCTGGTATGTGGGAAAAGATAAAAACGGACATCGCATCTGGTATCACTCAGGAGATTCTTTCAGCAGCAGCTCACACCTATATATTTACCCAGACGATGATCTGGTAATAGCTTTTACTGCCAACGGTCAGGAAGGAGCAGCCTTTGATGTGCCACAGGTAGCACAATTATTTTATAAATAGCTTAGTAAGAATTCCGGTCATGGCAAATAGCCGTTAATAAATTCTTTTGGCCTTTATTATTTTTTTGAATCCATTCAGAACTTTTTTGTGTAATTTGGGTTTAGATTAAAAACAAAATTATGAAAACGGCAATCCTATTAGTAGCAATGTTTATGGGCGCATCCTCGTTGTATGATTTCAAAATGAATTCATTAGAAGGAAAGGCAATCGACTTTTCCCAATACAAAGGCAAAACTTTGTTAATCGTTAACACGGCATCGAAGTGTGGTTACACTCCTCAATATGAGGATTTGCAAAAACTAAATGAGCAATTTGGAAGTAAAGTGACGATACTTGGGTTTCCTGCCAATAATTTTGGATCGCAGGAACCTGGATCGAACGTTGAGATTGGTGAATTCTGTAAGAAAAATTATGGCGTTACTTTTCAGATGTTTGAAAAGATTTCCGTAAAAGGGGATGATCAGGCTCCACTCTATAAATGGCTGAAAGAAAAAACAGGACAGGAGCCTTCTTGGAATTTTTGTAAATACTTAGTGAAGCCAGACGGAACGGTTAAATTTTTTGCATCGAAAGTAAAACCGCT
>JAYVMP010000206.1:0-2995 GCA_043758895.1 Bacteroidota bacterium | reverse complement strand
ATCGAACGCTATCATGATCTTTACAAGATAGAACAGGCTTTTAGGGTATCAAAAAATGATTTACAAACCCGACCGATTTTTCATTTTAAGGGAGGCCCTATAAAACTCCACGCACTGATCTGTTTTATGGCATTAGCGGTCTCAAAATACATAGAACTGAAAACCAACACATCTTTAAGGGCGTTTTTAACGGAATGCAAAAAAATAACGGATGCACGTATGCTCAATAAAATTACCAATAAAGTGACCACCATACGCGCAAAGACACCCACCTCTTTAAAAAATCTATTAAATAAACTTGACCTGCCGCACTAATCCGGACAAGTCAGGTTTATGTCAGCTGCGGGGGCAGGCTTAAAAAAGTTCACGCGGAAAATGATTTTTATAAACTTGTTATTAGTCGGATGACAGTAATTTGAGTTTGCTTTTATTTTTTTCATAGAATGAACTCACCCATGTTCTACTTGCTCGGTGGTTGGGTTCCAAATACTTCCCTTACAGCCTCCCTTGCCAGTTGTTCGTCATCGGCTTCGGGCAAACCGCTTATGCCAAGTGCCCCGATCACTTTATCATTTTGAATGATAGGAACACCTCCACCAAAACCGGTGATGCGCTCATCGCCCCAGAAGGCAGGATTATCTTTGCCTCGCATGCGTTCGCCCATTTTGCTGGTTTCTGAACGATCGCAGGCGGACGTGAAGGCTTTATTCTGCGCAATTTTTGACGCAGCAGGGCTCGTGCCATCCATTCTTACAAAAGCGATCAGTTCACCTTCAGGGCCACACACCGAAACGGCAATCGGTTTATTGTTTTTCTTCGTTTGCAGAACGCAAAAATTGATCAGTTGGAGTGCTTCGTTAGAGCTTACTTTTTCAATGATGTGCATAGAGGTAGGTTGAGTCAGTAGTAAATTCGGTTTAACTGTTTGATTTAATGCCCTTCGCTTGCCCGAATGAATTGATTGAGTTCATGTTTGGAAAAACCTAACCGTTGGGCAACGATCGTGATCAGATCAAGTTCGGCTTTGCAAAATTCACCATCCACATGGGCAAACGAGATCATTTCCTCTAATTGCTTTTCGCGATCAACCATATTCTGCGGGATCAGGTAGATGTACTCGTTGGCCTTGCTGAGCATCACGTTCATCCGGTCCAAGGGGATGCCGCGTTCATAAGCGATTTTGGAAAGTGCCATGCGCTCGGATTCTTCAATGATTCCATCGGCAACCGAGAGCGAAACTAAGTTGCGAAAATGTTCAATGACAGTGGTCATAGTAATTTCTTTCTAACAATTTAGACAATCCCAACATAATTGTGCGGACTTATTTTCTTGAGCATTTCTTTCAGTTGCTTGTTGATGGCTAATCCTTCAATAAAATGGTGAATAATGGGCTGTGTGATTTTCTCATTCTTCCGGGTCAGTTCTTTTAGTGCTTCATAGGGATTCGGATAACCTTCTTTTCGTAAAATGGTTTGGATGGCTTCCGCCACGACCACCCAATTTTCTTCAAGGTCATGATCAATGGCCGCTTTATTTAATTCCAGTTTACTGATTCCTTTTTGCAGGGATTTCAGGGCAATCCAGGTATGCGCCATCGGCACTCCAATATTTCTGAGCACGGTGGAATCGGTAAGGTCGCGCTGTAAGCGCGAGATGGGGAGCTTGGCCGCGAGATGTTCAAACAAGGCGTTGGCTATTCCCAAATTTCCTTCTGCATTTTCAAAGTCGATCGGGTTTACTTTGTGCGGCATCGCGCTGCTGCCGATTTCACCTGCTTTTATTTTTTGTTTAAAATAATTCATGGCCACATATTGCCACACATCGCGACTGTAATCAATTAAAATGGTGTTGATCCTTTTCAAATTGTCAAACTGTGCAGCAAGGTTATCGTAATGCTCGATTTGCGTGGTTGGGTGACTGCGCTCCAATCCCAATCGTATTTTTACAAACCGGACTCCGAAATCCACCCAGTCAATTTCTGGATAAGCTACCTGGTGGGCGTTGAAGTTTCCCGTGGCCCCACCAAATTTAGCGGAGTGCGGAATCGTGTTTAATAAGTCGAGTTGCTTTTTGATTCGTGTGCTGAACACGGCAATCTCTTTTCCTAGTCGGGTGGGGGAGGCGGGCTGGCCGTGCGTGCGGGCAAGCATGGGGATGCCTTTCCAGTTTTCGGCCTGTGCATCAAGGGATGAAACCAGGCTGTTCAATTCCGGCAAAAATTCTTTCTCTAAAAATTCCTTGAACAGCAAGGGAGTGGCTGTGTTGTTGATGTCTTGGGAGGTCAATCCAAAGTGGATGAATTCTTTAACGGACGAAAGACCCAGGTGATCGAATCGGTCTTTTATAAAATACTCCAACGCTTTAATGTCATGGTTGGTGGTTTTTTCAATTTCTTTAACTTTTAATGCGTTGGCCTCATTGAAATCTCTGTAGATATTACGAAGATCATCAAAATTATTTTTCGGACAAGATTTTAATTCTTCCACACCCAACTCACAGAGCGCGATAAAATATTCAATCTCCACCAAAATGCGGTAGCGCATGAACGCCTGTTCGGAAAAGTAAGAACCAAGGGGTTTGGTGGCCTCGAAGTACCGGCCGTCAACGGGAGAGATGGCAGTGAGTGGATTTAGATTCACAATAGAATAGATTTAAAGCCTAAAATTAACAAAAGCGGAGCATGAGCCAATTGAAAGGCTAATAACTGGTGTTACGCAAAACTAATAATTTGTCGTCATCGCGAGTCCCGGGCTCAATGCCCGTTTTCAATGGCGCTTTAGGCCGGCCTCTGATTTTTTTGTCGTGTACACAGAAAATTATGTTTCAAACAATTTCCAATCCAGAAACAAAGCCCTCGTTTTCAAATGGACATACTGGATCAATTTGTAAGCCGCACGCCCAGGGCTGACGCATCTAAATTTTAAGCACGGTTTCAAGATATTCAATGTCCCAGCCGGCTTTTAGGCGTTTACCTTTAATTCCTTGTTTAGTGGAG
>JAYVMP010000205.1:0-10280 GCA_043758895.1 Bacteroidota bacterium | reverse complement strand
GCCAATGGATTTCAAATCACAGCCGAGCTTTCAAAACCGGAAGAATGCAAAAAGGCTGTTGAGCTTACGCTAAAACAGTTTGGTAAAATTGATGGGCTTGTCAACAATGCAGGAGTGAATGATGGTGTGGGGTTGGAACACGGGAGTTATGAACGTTTCATGGAATCGCTTCACCAAAATTTGGTTCACTATTATTTGATGGCGCACTATGCACTGCCTTACTTGAAACAGTCGCATGGCCCGATTGTAAATATTAGCTCGAAGACCGCAGAGACAGGGCAAGGAAACACTTCGGCCTATGCTGCCTCCAATGGCGGAAGAAATGCATTGACTCGCGAATGGGCGGTGGAGTTGCTCCCTTATGGCATCCGGGTGAATGCGGTTATCGTTGCCGAATGCTACACGCCATTGTATGAAAGTTGGATCAAAACTTTTCCCAACCCCGAAGAAAAACTAAACTCCATCACCGCTAAAATTCCTCTTGGAAAAAGAATGACGACCAGCGAAGAAATCGCGAACACCGTTGCTTTTCTTCTTTCTGAAAAATCGAGCCACACCACGGGGCAATTAATTCATGTGGACGGTGGCTACACCCACCTTGATCGCACAATCAGATAACAAAAACCATGGCATTCATCAGTACAGAAAAACCTTTGCCCACCACAGATACATCCAAATCGTATCTCCTTCCACTGATCCTTGTTACCAGTTTATTTTTTTTGTGGGGATTGGCCAATATTCTTAACTCCGCGCTGATTGCGCATTTTCAGCCCGTGTTTGAAATCAAGCGGGCGCAAGCCTTGCTGGTAGAGAGCGCATTCTATTTAGGCTATTTTACACTCGCCATTCCCGCAGGGATTTTTATGGAAAGGTACAGCTATAAAAAAGGGATTCTCCTCGGTTTAGTGTTGTACGCTATCGGGGCACTGCTATTTATTCCCGCAGCAAAGACCATCACGTTCGGCTATTTTTTGATTGCGCTTTACATCATCGCGAGTGGCCTTGCCTTTCTCGAAACGGCCGCTAATCCTTACGTCACGATTTTGGGTAAGGCAGAATCCTCGGTGCAACGACTAAATTTTTCCCAATCCTTTAATGGCCTGGCATTGGTGGTTGGCCCGTGGCTGGCCGGGCAATTTATTTTTGCTGGTAACGAAGGATCACTTGAAACCATTGAACAAAAACAACAAGCGGCCAATGCAGTTATTTTTCCTTACTCGTTAATCGCCTGTGCAGTCCTGGTTGTTGCCTTTCTTTTCTTTTTAACTAAAATGCCTGAACCCACTAAAAGTACCGGTTTAAAATTTGACAAAACAATTTTTAAAAACAAACATTTGGTGATGGCCATCCTGACACAGCTTTTTTACGTGGGCGCGCAAGCAGGTATTTGGGGCATTACCATCAACTACATAACCACTCTTCTTCCCGGCACCACAAATGAGATGGCTTCAAAAAAATATATGGCCATAGGTACCCTGCTATTTGTTGTTGGTCGATTTTTAGGAACTTGGCTGATGGCCTTTACGAAAGACAATAAATTGCTCACGTTGTACGGAGGCTGCGCCTCGGCATTGTGTATGTTAAGCGTTTTCAGCGGAGGCTTTGTGGCAGTCTATTCCCTCTTGTCACTTAATTTTTTTATGTCAATTATGTTTCCAACCATTTTTGCTTTGGGAGTGAGGGACTTGGGCACACAAACTAAGCTTGGCTCCTCGCTCATCATTATGGCCATAGTAGGCGGAGCGTTGGTGCCACCCTTGATGGGGATTATTGCCGATAAAGCGGGTATCCAGCAAGCCCTGCTCGTTCCATTCTTTTGCTTCCTTGCTGTTGTCTATTTTGGGTGGAAGGGGTATGTGATCCAACCTCAATCGGTATGAGCACAACACGATTTTGTTTGGCACTTGATTTAAAGGACGATCCAAAATTAATGGCCGAATATGAGCTATACCATAGAACGGTTTGGCCTGAAATCCTCAAAAGTATTCGCGATGCTGGAATCCGGCACATGGAAATTTATAGAACAGGAAACCGCTTGATGATGATGATCGAAGCGGGTGAATCATTTTCATTTGAAAGAAAATCATTGGCCGATGCCGGGGATCCAAAAGTGCAGGAGTGGGAAAAGCTGATGTGGAGCTATCAACAAGCGCTTCCTCATGCCAAGCCAGGAGAAAAATGGATGCTTATGGAAAATATTTTTAGACTTTAATCCAACATTCAAGATTCAAGATTGAATGTCGTTTCCTTAAGTCCTTTTCTGATGACCTCACCTCGTTCCTCTCCAAAAGAGAGGATGTCAGCGGAGCTTAAGGAAACGACATTGATTCAACATTGAAAGATTCAAAATGAATACTAATCTGATGAAACCATTTTCCTCAACTCATTTAAAAGAATTCTCCACTCAAGTCTTCCTTCACTTTGGCGTTCCATCAAAAGATGCTGAGCAAGCGGCCGATGTGTTGAGCCTGTCCGATTTGCGTGGTATTGATTCGCATGGAGTAGCCCGGTTACACACGTATTTTGATATGCTCACGCTTGGAAAAATCAATGTGAAACCCAACATCAAAATCATTCGCGATAAAAAAAGTGTTTGTACTGTGGATGGCGACAATGGATTAGGGTTAGTGGTTGGCCCGAAGGCCAATGAGGTAGCCATGGAGAAAGCCGCACAACATGGCTCGGGCTGGGTGAGTGTTTGCAACACCAACCATTATGGCATTGCTTCCTATTATTCGATGAAAGCCCTGGAGCGCGACATGATCGGCTGGTCGATGACCAACACCACCAAGCTCGTTGCCCCTTTGTGGGGAGCCGAACGAATGCTCGGAACGAACCCCATCTCCATTGCCTTTCCCGGACTTAAAAATTTACCCATCGTGATTGACCTCGCCACAAGTGCTGCCGCGTATGGAAAAATTGAAATCGCCAAACGCAAAGGTGCGTCTGTGCCTAAAGGTTGGATCATCAATCACCAAGGTGAAATGACCACCGATCCCAATGACATGATCAACGGGGGTGCTCTGCTTCCGTTAGGATCGGAACGTGACCTGGGCGGACATAAAGGTTACGCGCTCTCGGCTATGGTGGATATCCTCACCTCTGTTTTAAGTGGCGCAAACTGGGGGCCGTTTGCTCCGCCTTTCGCGCTGCGGCAGGAAATCCCTTCACGAAGTGTGGGAAAAGGTATCGGCCATTTTTTTGGTGCTATGGAAATTGATGGCTTCATGGACGCGACCGAATTCAAAAAGCGGATCGATGAGTGGATCGAAGTTTTCAGGAAAACAAAACCTGCCAAAGGAACAACTGGTGTGGTCATTCCCGGTGACCCAGAACATCATGAAGAAGCGGTTCGAAGGAAAGAAGGCATTCCACTTTTACCAGCCGTGGTCAGCGATTTGCTGGCTATTTCAAAAAAGACAGGGATTCCATTTGACACCTAACTATGCCATGAGCAATTCGTAAGGGATGGCCAATTCCGGATGAAGGGTTTTATAATTTTCAGCATCAGTATTTTTCTTTTGTTCAACAAAATCCAGCACAAATCTATTCTGGCTTGTACGTGAATTTCAATTCACTTTATAAATTTTGTTCCCCTCCCATGCACAGCCGCTACATTAAAAAATCCTACCACGGCCGAGCCCTTAGGGTTAGTGTTTGTAACATTGGTAGAAACATTGGCCATCGGCTTAGCAAAAAGTTCGGAGAACCCACCCGGTCGGTTGGTTTGCGTTACCACTTCACCCAAATAATTGAAAGCCGCTAAGGTGATCGAGTGGATTTCCACATAAACGGAATCGCCTGGATTAAAGGGAGAGCGATCAGGGGTTGTGCTAGAATTGGTGGGTGTGATTTTTCTTCGAATGGGTGGAATAAATACGACACCATCGGCATCTCCGCCTGCTGAAAAGCCCGCATCATAAGCTGTATTAATCTCATTCGGCAGGTTCAACAAGGTATCATTTTTTACGGTCTTGATCCAATAGGTATCGCCCGTACCTTTGGGGTCTGTAGCCCAAAACTCTCCAATGTACCTGACCGTTTTAGAAGATCTATTGTTTTGATCAAGGCTAAAAGTAACACTATCAATAGGTGGCACCCGCCCCATGCGCGAGGCAGCTTCAAACACTTCACCATTTACCGTGATGCTCAATCTATAGGCGTGCCCAATTGTTCCGAAAGTGGCAGTGCTTGGCGTCCACTCATAAGAACCTTTTGTGGAAGGATTTTCCGCAAAGGTATAAGAGGCATTGTTTGTGAGGTCCTGCACTGTAACGGTTGCCCCGGAAACACCAACAGGCTGGGCATCATTAAAATAGGGCTGCGTTTGCGTAAGCACTACCACTTGCTTTTGTGGTTTGTTGTTGATCCACGCATCCACCACCAGCACGGGCACAGCCGGTTGCAAGGTGGGATTGATCACTGTTTCGCAGGCAAGGAAAAATGTGCCGATCAAACAGAAAGATAACAATGAGAAAAATCGAATTCTTTTGGTTGCAAAATCCATGACCAATTAAAATTTAAGGTTGTAGGAAACAGCGGGAACAAGTGTGCCGATGATTGAAAGCTGTTTCGCCTGCGATACCAGGGGCTGCCCGGGCAACGTTTGCACATCGGCTTGAGAAAAATAAATCGAGAACGGGTTTTTTCGGGCATAGAGATTGTAAATTGAGAATACCCAGTAATCATGGTTCTTCCTTTTCTTTCCTCCTTTATCAAATTCCTTTCCTTGTAAGGTGAAAGCAATATCCAGCCGGTTATAACTTGGCAGCGTTACATTGTTGCGTGAATTATTGGCGTTGTAGGGGATCAAAATCCCCTGCTCGGTGTAGCGGGAGGTAGGAAAGGTAGTGGGTGTGCCCGAAGTGTAAATAAAATTGCTGGAGAACGACCAACGCTTATTGATTTCATAAAACGCGACTACTTTCAAATTGTGGGTTTGATTAAAACGGGTGGGGTACCAGTTGCCATTATTTATTCCAACCACTTGTAATTCCGTTCTGCCTAACGTATAACTGATCCACCCGTTAAGTCGCCCCGTCTTTTTTTGTGCGTACAGCTCCAGGCCGTAAGCCCTCCCTTTTCCAGAAAGTAAATCGCCCTCCAAATACCGGTTGATCAATAAGTCGGCCCCATTGATGTAGTCAATTTGGTTTTGTGTGAAGCGCAAATAACTTTCCACCAAAAATTCATATTGGGCTTTCGATCCGTTTACCGTACGGAAATACCCCATCGTAAATTGATCGCCCAATTCAGGCTTGATGTTGGGGGTACTCGGAGTCCATACATCGAGGGGGTTGGAAGCGGTGGTGTTGGAGATCAAATGTAAATATTGAACCATTCGGTTATAGCTTCCTTTGAAAGAGCTCCGCTCATTCAATTGTACTTTAAATGAAAAACGGGGCTGCCAGTTTCCATACGTTTGAATCGGCTTACCCTTTGAATACACTTTTTGGCCGACCACTGTTTTGCGAATGCCCGGCACCGTGTCGTTGTAATAATATTGTGTGCCAGGCCCATACAAAGTGAAATTCGAATAGCGCAATCCGTAATCCACTGAAATCATGGAATTGACTTTTAAGCTATGACTGGCGTAGATCGATGCTTCCAAATTGTACTTCTTTTCCAAGCTCACGTCAATCGGTGTGCCATTGGTGATGCCCGTAGCATTGGCTGGCTCAAAAGTGTAATAAATGGCCTCGGCACCAAAATTCAGCTCGCTGTTGCTGTTAATGAAGTAACTGAAATCAGGCCTGTAAATAAAATTGCTGATCGAAGACTTCCATCGGAATTGGTTTTGTGAATCGTTGCCAAACTGCAAACTGTAATCATATTTACTGAACACCAGTGCCTGATTAAAAAATAGTTTGTCGTTGAAAAGGTGATTCCACCGAAGAGTGCCTGTCGAGTTGCCCCAACTAAATCCTTGGTTTTTGCTGAACAAAAAATTATCACGCCCAAAATAACCCGACAAGTACAGTTTATTTTTTTGATTGATATTGTAGTTGGTCTTCAACGTTAAATCATAAAAATTCAATGCGCCACCATTTTTGAGAATACTGACAAACGGCCTGGCCAAAATATCGATGTATGACCTGCGAACGGCCACAATAAACGAGGCCTTGTTTTTTATAATCGGCCCCTCAATAGCAAGTCGGCTAAAGATGGTACCGATTCCTCCGGTCACCTCTGTTTTTTTATTGTTACCTTCTTTCATGCGTACATCAAGCACAGAAGCAAGGCGGCCGCCATACCGGGCAGGCACAGCTCCTTTGTAGAGGGTAATATCTTTTACCGCATCCGGGTTGAACACCGAGAAGAAGCCCAACAAATGCGAAGAATTATAAACGGGTGCCTCATCCAGGTAAATCAGGTTTTGCCCCACACTGCCACCGCGCACATTAAATCCGGAAGCCCCCTCGCCCACCGTGCTCACCCCGGGCAACAACAAAATACTTTTGATCACATCTACTTCACCAAGAAAAGCGGGGATTTTCTTTATGGTGGAGATATCCATTTTATTGATACTCATGTTGGGGTTTTGTGCTGCCGGCCGATCGCGATCATCGGTTACCACTGCCTCTTGCAGTTGTCTCAACTCGGTCTGCAGTTCCACATCCAATCGAATGTTCTTATTCAGTACCACCTCTTTGGCAACAACAGAATAGCCTAAGTAACTGAACTTCAAAACATAATTAGCGGCAGGAATGGTGATGGAATAAAAGCCATATTCATTGGTTGCTGTGCCCATATTCAATTCTTGAACAAAAACGGAAGCTCCGATCATCGCCTCCCCATTAGCAGCATCTCTTGCATAGCCATTGATCGTGAATTTTTGTTGAGCTCTTCCGATTGCCGCATAGGCCAGAAAGAACATAAAAAATAGAAACCTCATAGTTCAGATTGAATTAGGCAGTCATCGAAGCAGTTCAGCAATTAAGTCAAAGACCTATAAAACTGAAAAAGGGTACAAAATGTTGGATGAAATGTGTTATCAAATTATTGCGAATGTAGTTTAGAGCTTCTTCTTCAGCAGCCAATCGGTCTGCGGGTCATCACCCATTTGAAAGACGTGCTCGCCAAAGCGCTCGAAGCCCCACTTGGCATAAAACTTTTGGGCACGAAAATTCTTTTCCCATACGCCCAACCACATCCATTCAAATTTTTTCTCCATGGCATAACTCATAGCCTTCTCCATGAGCAAGCGAGAGGCACTTGTTCCATGGTAATCCCTGTGAACGTATAACCGATGAAGCTCAACAGTATTGAGCCCCAGTTGTTTTTCTACTTCCCTACTTTGCCTCAGCCTCAAAAATCCTATGATCTTCAACTCATCGGTAGCGAGGTAAAGTGTTGCGCCAGCTTCATGAAATTCAGACTTAAACTTAGGAAGGTTATAGGAATCACGGTAGAAGGCCTGCAGATTGGCGGGGGTATTTTGATCCGCAAACGTATCCGTATAAACCTCAATAGCCAATTCACGCACGGCAGGAACCTCCTCAATTTTTGCTTTTCGTATTCTGATCATTTGGCGAAAATAAAGAAAAAGATTTGCTGACCAGTAATTTGAAAATAGTATAACCGGGACCGAGGGCTAAAATGCAAAAGCCCCGCACTGCGCGGAGCTTTGCAAATACCTTTTCCCGTCCGCACGACTGGAGCTTGGGGAGGTTTTATTTCTTCTTTGCCGCAGTTGTATCTGTTTTGACGGATGGGTTTTGCTTTTCGATTTTATAATCATCGTTCAGCCCTTTGATCACATCCTGCGAAATGTCGATGCCGGGGCCACCGAACAACACATCACTGCTTTGGTCAAATTTAAAGACGACTTGCAGGCCACTGCCATCGGCATATTTTTTAAGGAAGGTGGTGATCCTGCCGTACAACGCTTCGTTCATTTTATTTTGATCGTTGGCCAGCTCTTGCTCAAGGCTCTGCTGGTACAAACGGAAGTTCTGTTGCTTTTTGCCCAAGTCTTCCTCCAATGCCTTTGCCTGGCCGATGGTGAGGTTGCTAATGTTTCTTTGGTATGAAGCAATTTCATTTTGCAAGCTCTGTCCTCGGTTTTGAAGGTCTTGATCCAGTTTCTTGCTTTTGGCCTCTAAAATTGTTTTCATTTCTTTAAAATAGTCGTAGCGCTTCAGCACGCTATCTGACTTGATGTAGGCGATTTTCAGGTCAGAGGGAGCAGTAACGGAGGACCCGCTTTCACTTTTTTTGCCAGAGAAATGAAGGAAATACAAAATGCCAACTGCAATCAGAAGTATTCCGTTAAGGATAAGGGAGAGGTTTTTCATTGTATCAAAATGGGGTTTAAAAGGCGCAAATATAAGGGTAATTTGTTATCTGCGAACATGGAATAAATGAGAAATGGCACTGTCTATTTCAACCTGGCAAAGCGAGGCTTAGCTCGCCTCTTCAATCTTCACTTTTATGTTTTTGAGTTTTTCATTTTTAATGCCGGCCAGCACTTGATCGACCAACGTGCGTTTCACGGCCACATAAGAAGAATAATCGAGCGTGGCGATCAGGCCAATGTCAGTACTTTGCAGTCCACCCTTTTTGGTGAGCAAGCCTACAATATCCCCTTTGCTTATTTTATCCTTTTTGCCAGCACTAATGTATAAACAGGCGAAGGCGGGTGGTGGAGGCAACCGCAGTTTATTGCTCACCTTCACTTCTTCAATAGATTTGTCAATGTAGGCGGGAATTGTTTCATCAATAGCCAAAACCAGATAGGCTTTACCATCGGCATGCATGCGGGCAGTGCGGCCATTGCGGTGAAGAAATGCTTCTTGCTGCGGAGGCAGCTGGTAATGCACCACGTGCCTGATTTCAGGGATATCCAATCCGCGCGAAGCGAGGTCCGTAGCGATCAACGTGTTGTGTGCACCGCCTCGGAATTTGATCAGGTTCTTCTCCCGATCAATTTGCTCCATGGCTCCGTGCAAAATGCCATGCTCAAATTTACTTTGCGCGAGGAGTCCGCTAATCCGCTCCACCGCATCTCGGTGATTGCAAAAGACCAAACAAACTTCTTGATTAAATCCAGCTACCAACCGCATGAGTGTTTCCACTTTATCTGTGCTATTGGTGCGAACCAATTTCAACTTTAATTTCGACTCAACTTCATCTTTTAGATAGTTAAGTGTTTCTGGCTTTGCGAACGGGAGAAATTCTGGCCACACATCCATCCGCGTGGCCGAAGTGAGCAAGTGCCGCTGCTTTCCATTCAGTGCCTCAAAGATCACTATCAACTCTTTGTGAAACCCCATCTGCAACGATTTATCAAACTCATCTAACACCACCAATTTAATCGTGCTGGCATCAAATGATTTTCTGCTAATGTGGTCGGCCAATCTCCCGGGCGTGCCGATGACCACCGCAGGCGCATCGGCCAGGCTATTTTGTTCAATTTTAACCGAATGGCCACCATAGCAACAACTTACTTTAAACGAAGTTTTCATCATCCTGAAAACTTGTTCTATCTGCAACGACAACTCGCGTGAAGGAGCGACAATCAACGCTTGTACTTTTTTTACATCCGGGCGCAATTGGTTGACTAGGGGAATTAAAAACGCGAGGGTTTTGCCTGAGCCCGTTGGCGCAAGCAACATAAGATTAGAAGAAGCGGTTGCTTTTTCAATGACGTCCACTTGCATTTCATTGAGCGCAGCGATCGATAAATTCTTTAGAAATGCCACGTTGGTCTCGGTCGGGTTATCTTGCATAACTGCAAAGGTAACTTTATACTACCCTTTGCCAAGCATAAGGTTTTACACCGGACGAGCCTAACCAAATTTTTGAGGAGCTTAAGGAAACGACATTGGGCGACCCTCTATTAATTATCGAAAGAAGCGGCCCCAATTTCTAACCGTTCATTTTTTTTAACAGCCAAATCTTAATCGAGTCGTTGAATACCAATGAAGAAACGGAGTAAAAGTGTTTTGCTTGGCGCGAAAGAGAATGAACTGCCTGCGGATAACTTTTTAAACTCCTTCAGCAGCAGACCCTTCCGATATTGGGCAATCTCAAGACATGGAATTTTGTAAATTTATAAGGGTGCAGAAGCCAAACATGAAAAATCCCGATCTCTTCATCATTGCTTTCATTTTGTTGATCTGTTGTGGGGCATGTTCCGCACAAAATAGCAATGAAAAACCAAGCTTGTTTATTTTAGTCGGCCCGAGCTACCTGAATATCCGGGGTATAACCTACTCCAATAATTTTGTGCAAAAAGGCAAAGAGAGGTTAGGTTATCAATTGGGGTTGGGGTTGAC
>JAYVMP010000204.1:0-13979 GCA_043758895.1 Bacteroidota bacterium | reverse complement strand
TTTGTGGTAGTTCAAAAAGTTACAAATCGAAACCGGTCCAAAACTTTAACATGCAATTTTACTCACCCTGCGCTCGTGCCGTCCGCCTTCAAAAGAGGTGTGCAAGAATTTATCGAGGATTCTTTCTGCTAATTCTTGGCTGATAAATCGGGCGGGCAAACAAAGTACATTGGCGTTGTTGTGCAATCGCGCGAGTGTACCAAGTTCTTCTGTCCAGCAAATGGCTGCGCGAATGCCTTGATGTTTATTTGCGGTCATAGCAACTCCGTTGGCACTGCCGCAAACCAGAAGCCCAAGATCAAATTCCTTTTTTTCTACTGCGATTGAAACAGGGTGCGCAAAATCGGCATAGTCGGCAGATTCGGAAGTATATGTGCCAAAATCTTTGATGGTATAGCCTTTCTGCTCAAGCCGTTTTTTTAAAAGCTCTTTCAATTCAAAACCGGCATGATCTGCTCCAATTGCTATAGTTTCCATTAATTATTTTGCTGATCGGCCAATAAATCTGCCTCTTCCTGTTTTTTCTTTCGCTTTACTTCAATCGCTGATACGAAAATACTGATTTCAAATAGAAAGTACAGAGGCAAAGCTACGAGCATGAGTGTGAATGGGTCTGACGATGGTGTGATGATGGCGCTCGCAATGACAATGCCTACAATAGCATGCTTGCGAAACTGACGCATGAATTGTGGCGTGAGCACCCCGACTTTGGTAAGGAAGTAAACTACCATGGGAAATTGAAATAACAATCCACAACCCAACACCATACTCACCACCGTGCCAACATAGGAAGTAATGTCAAATTGATTTACGATCTGTGCGCTCACGGTGTAAGTGGAAAGAAACCAGATTGTCATTGGCGACAAAATGAAATACCCAAAAGCACACCCAAGAAGAAAAAGGAATGAAACAACAATAACAACTCCGCGTGTTGATTGCTTTTCTTTTATGTGCAGGCCCGGCTTCACAAAACTCCAGATCTGCCAAAACACGTAAGGAAAAGCCACAATCAATCCGATCACAAACGAGGCCGTAATCGACATCATGAATTGACCGGTCATGATCCGGCTTTGAATCTTGACATCAAGAGCCTTTACGCAAAGTGATTCTTCAGCACCAACTAGCTTACCAAACTCGCACATCCATTTAAAAGTTGGAAAATCAATTCGTGAAGGAGCAAAAAGAATGTGATCAAAAATCCACTCTACAAAAACGAAACCAACAATGGAGCAGATAAAAATCGCAGCTACCGACTTCACCACCTGCCAACGCAGCTCTTCAAGGTGGTCAAGGAAAGACATTTCTTTTTCTTCAGACATATTTCAATAATATTCTCACGGATTCAACCTGTTTCAAAAATTCATCGGAGCCAAAAATTCTGCAAATCAATTAAGAGAACAAAGGGAACCGCTTCATTAACGAGTTCACCTTGCGCTTCAAGGCTTTCAAATGTTTTTCGTCTTCTGGTTTTTTCAAGGCTTCGTCAATCAGGTCAACCACTTTGATCACCTCTTTTTCTTTGAAGCCCCGCGTGGTGATGGCCGGTGTGCCAAGGCGCATGCCCGAAGTAACCATGGGCGATTGCGTATCGAACGGCACCATATTTTTGTTAATGGTGATGTCGGCTTTGATCAAGGCTTCTTCTGCCAGCCTTCCGGTTAGGTTTTTTGAACGAAGGTCAATCAACATCAAGTGATTGTCGGTGCCACCGGAAATAATTTTGTAGCCACGTTTTACAAATTCATCGGCCATCACTTTGGCATTCTTTGCCACTTGTACCACGTAATCCAGGTATTCATCCGAAAGTGCTTCGCCAAAGGCAATCGCTTTTGCGGCAATCACATGCTCGAGCGGGCCACCTTGCGTTCCAGGAAATACGCCTGAGTCCAACACGGAAGACATTTTTCTCAATTCGCCCTTGGGTGTTTTCAAGCCGAAAGGATTATCAAAATTTTTGCCGATCATAATCAAACCACCACGGGGGCCGCGCAAGGTTTTGTGTGTCGTTGTTGTCACAACGTGGCAATGTTCCATCGGGTCGTTGAGGAGGCCGCGGGCGATCAAGCCGGCAGGATGCGAAACATCGGCCAGCAACAGAGCGCCAACACTGTCGGCTGCTTCGCGCAATTTTTTATAATCCCAATCGCGGCTGTAGGCGGAAGCGCCACAGATAATCATTTTTGGTTTTTCTCTTTCGGCAATGGATTTCACTTTATCAAAGTCGATGATACCAGTCTCTTGCTCCACTCCGTAAAAAGAAGGTTGATAAAGTTTCCCTGAAAAATTCACGGACGAGCCGTGTGTTAAATGCCCACCGTGGGAGAGATCAAACCCTAAAATTTTATCACCCGGTTTTAAGCACGCCAGCATTACGGCCGCATTGGCTTGGGCACCTGAGTGCGGCTGTACGTTGGCCCACTCAGCCCCAAATAATTCCTTGATGCGGTCAATGGCGAGTTGCTCTACTTCGTCCACCACTTCGCAGCCACCATAATATCGCTTGCCGGGAAGACCTTCGGCATATTTGTTGGTGAGCACGGAGCCTTGTGCTTTCATCACCTGCGGTGAAGTGAAGTTTTCGGAGGCGATCAATTCGATGCCATGCTCTTGGCGCTGTTTTTCTTTTTCAATGAGGTCAAAGATGACTTTATCGCGCTTCATGCATGGGGATTAAATGATTTTACAAGATAAAATTTGAGAGTTCAAAAATAAGGGAAGGGAAGGTGTTTGCCTAACGAGAACTATTCTGTTTTTAACTCCTTTATGGGATGCGTGAAAAGAATTATTACAAAAGCTACCGCGAAGGCCGAATAGACAATAGTAACAATATTAAAAGTAAAGGACTTACCTGGCATTTTTAGTAAAGCCAAAGAGACAATGCAAAAATGGGTAAGATTGGCAACGGCAAGAGGTCGATTGTATATGCCACCGATCAGATTTCCCCGGGACATCCAATTGATCATAGCGTAGCTAAAATAAAGCGCTCCAATAATTTGTATGAGAATGGAATTTAAGGGAGACCAGCCCATTAATAGTGCTGCCTCTTGAGGCATAAAAGTGAGACCAATACCGGTTAGGGCAAGAATGAGGGCGCAGGAAGAAAGAATGATTTTTGTAGGCATCGATAAAATTGATTTAAGAAAGCTTACCACCCACCGCTACTTCCCCCTCCACCAAAACTTCCACCGCCCCCGGAGAAACTGCTTCCGCCACCAGAGCTGCCCCAGCTACCGCTGCTACCTGAACTCCAACTGCTACCTGAGCCTCCACCACTTACTGATTGCCACTTCAATAATTTTTTTCCGCTCTTCGCAATCCACCATCGCAGCAATGGATATAGCACCCCGTACCCAAGAAAAATCCACCAGCTGAAAAGAGCGCCTAAGAACACCGCGTAGAAAGGCATAAGAAATGCATACAATATCCAGGTCATGACATTATCCGAAAATAAACCGATGCCAGCGAATAAACCTAGGAAAACAAAGATGACACCTGCTATCAAAATTTTTGTGCCTTTGTCCATGCTATCAAAATCATTTGTGGCGTCATCCACGCCTTCAGCCGTGTATTCGCCACCAATTGCTTTCTCCATGGCAGTAATGGCGGCCAACACGCCAGCATCATAATTGCCCCGCCTAAAATTTGGTGCTATTTCATTTCTTGTGATGCGGTTGCTCTGCGCATCGGTAAGTACACCTTCTAATCCTTGCCCTACTTCAATGCGCATCTTGTGGTCGTCAACAGCAATCAAAAGCAGCACACCATTGTCCTTGCCTTTTTTGCCGAGCTTCCATTTTTCTGCCACGCGCAAAGAATATCCTTCGAGCACATCGCCATCCAAAGACTGTACAATCAAAATTGCAATCTGATTGGACGTAGAATCTTCGTACGTTTTTAATTTTTTTTCTAAGAGATCAACTGTTTCCGGCCTGAGCACATGGGCTTCGTCATGTACACGAATACCCCATAATTCCGGTACGGCCTTTTGGGCATAGGTTAAATGAAAAGAGAAAAAAAGTAGGCAGTAGGCAGCAAGCATTGGGCAAAATGAATTCCACTTCTTGGCTGCTGCCAATTGCCGAATGGCTACTTTAATTTGATCTATTGGCATAAAAAAAGGATAGCCTACCACGAGTCGCTCGATCCACCTCCACCAAAACTTCCACCCCCGCCAAAATCAGGACCATCGCCTGAACTGCGACCTCCACCAAGACCACCCATCAGCATTCCGGCCGCCCAGTAGCCACCAATGCCCCCGCCACCACCGCGCCTGCGCGAAGCGACTATCAGCAGCACGATGATAACGATGATGGTTGTGATGGGTGAACGACCGCCACGCTTGCGCAAGGGTGGATCGTTATTGACATACTGACCTTTAATTGCCTGAATGATGGAGATCACCCCAGCCTTTACTCCGCCTTCATAATCTCCCTGACGAAACCGGGGTGTGATTTCATTTCGGTTGATTCGACTTGAGAGTGCATCAGTTAACACTCCCTCAAGGCCTTGCCCCACTTCGATGCGCACTTTTTTATCTTGGATCGCGATGAGCAAAAGCACACCGTTGTCATTGTCTTTGGTGCCGAGCTTCCACGCATCAGCTACACGTATCCCATAGCCGTCAATATCTTCCCCTTCCAATGAGGGCACGATCAGCACAGCAATCTGGTTAGAGGTGGAGTCGCGTTCGGCTTTGAGCACCGCTTCTAATTGTGCCTTCGTGCCAGGCGAGAGAACATTCGCTTCATCATGCACCCACACACCCGCGTGGTCGGGCACGGCTCGCTGAGCAAAGGTTAAGTGAAAGGCAAAAAATAGCAGGCAGAAGGCAGCAAGCAATAAACAATATGGAGCTTGCAAAACTTTGCCCGCTGCCGCTTGCCGCTTGCCTACTGATGTTGAGATATTATACATGGGGAAACTTATGGATTTGAGATTGCGCTATAATGAAACTACTCAATCCTCAGATCATCTTTCAACTCATTCACATCATCGGCTGTTTTCAGAAAACCTTTTTCCAAAAGTATTTCGCCACAGCGAAGAATAGCCGTTTCTATTCCATCCACCACTTTGCCCATGCGGATATTTTGGATAATGCCTTGCACCATTTTATCCCATTCTTTTTGCTCCACAACTTTACTGATGCCGCGATCGGCAATCACCATTACTTCTCGTTCAAAAAAGGAGATAAAAATCATGATGCCTGTGCGGTGACGTGTGTTGAAAACCTCTTCTTGCAAAAAAGCGGTTTCTGCACGTTGGCGTGTGGAGCGATCCAGATGCCGTTGTGGTATAAAAATACGTTTGATGAGATCTACATACTTGGATACAACTGCACCTAACAGCCCGAGCAAGACAACAGAAAGAAAAATCAACAGCGGATCGTAGATAGCGAGGGACGGCATGTAACGGTCAAAAAAGATAACGAGCAAAAACGCCAGCGTTGCTGTGACCATGGCTGCCCGATAATTAGCTACACCATAGAACCCACTTTTCTCAACAAAGACCGGGACTATTTCGCCCGATATTTTACTTTCGGCCTGGTGCACAGCGGCCTTGATGCGCTCAAGGTCTTCTGTACTGAAACGTTTATGAAGAGACATGGTTAGTTGCGATCGATCGCGGTTAGTTGCTAAAAGGTAAAGGTAGTATTTGCCGACCGCATTATGAATCTCCACTCCGTTAAAAGAACTTTGCTGCATGCAATTTAACTCTAGGGCCAATGCAACCCTTCTATTTCGGAATCCTCACGGCTCCTATCCCAATATCCCACAATTGTTTCGTGTAACCAGGAACATCTTTTTCTATGATCTCTGTGGCGCGCGCATTAAGCTTGTTCCATTCTTGGGAGAGTTCATCCAACCGATCGCGACTGGGTTTGGTCACTTTAGGAATATCGCTCTCCGTGTGATTGATCAGGAACAAATAATTAGCCGTGAATTTGTTTTCGTAATTATCCACATCATCATAAGCCTTTGATTTTCGTTGCACCATATCATCGTCCCAGTCTTTCATTTTTTTCACCAGGTCCTTTCCTGCCTTTTTCAGTGCCGTGTATTTATCCCCTTCCGGAAAATCTTTAAGAACAGACTCTAATTGCAAACGCATTTTCTCGATGCTGTTCACTTTCTTGTGCATATTGTTCAAAGTATCTTCCATCGTCATCATAAAATTGTGGTATTCGGCATAGGTCTCTGGCGTTGTAGGGTACAAAGGATTGGGTAAAATTTTGCACTCTGTTTTGCTTTCAACAATTCCATATTTTAAGTTGATGGAATAGGATCCGGGCGAAGCTTTATGTCCATGAAAATTGCTTTCGATGTACACTTCGGGAACGCCCTTCATGGTGGGGTAGCGCATATCCCAAACGAAGCGGTTCAATCCTTTCTTTTTTGAAAGGATGGGCTCGGCAGAGGGACCTCCATTATACTTTTTAAATGATTCGTCTTTTTTGGAAGAGAAAGTGTGTACTAGTTTTCCTGCGGCATCGCGTATTTCCATTTTTATGTGAATAGAGTCAGGCAACGTGGGCACATTGTAATAAATGACCACTCCGTTTGCTGGGTTTATCCCCAGGAACGTGTCGGTGCCTTTTCCATCGAGGGAAGATAGGTTCATGGTACTTCCCCAGTTCCCGATAATCGCATCATCGGGCTTGTAAATTTTTAAATTGTCGTCTAACCCCGAACGTTGGCGTAACAAATCAAGGTCATCCAAAATCCAAAATGCCCTGCCCATCGTTGCGACAAGCAAATCGCCTTTGTGGATTTTGAGATCTGTGATTGGTGTGATGGGCAAGTTCAATTGAAACGGTTGCCAGCTTGTTCCTCCATTCCAACTGATGTAAAGGCCTGTTTCCGTTCCGGCAAAGAGTAAATTTTTTCTTGTGTCATCTTCGCGCACTACGCGTGTATAGGAGCCTTGTGGAATGCCGCTGCTTATGTTCGTCCAGGTCTTCCCATAGTCGGTGGTTTTGTAAAGTCCGGGCGTAAAGTCGTTAAACTTATACCGCGTTGTGGCAATGTAAGCTGTGGCTGGATCGAACGGAGAAACTTCGATAGAATTGATGAGGCATTCGGCCAAACCTTTTGGTGTTACGTTGATCCAGGTTTTTCCTCCATCTCGCGTGAGTTGCACCAGGCCATCATCGCTGCCCGTCCAAATCACTCCCTTTTCAGATGGTGATTCGATGACGTAGCTCAACGTGCCATAGTTTTCGGCCCCCACGGCCTCTACAGTATAAGGACCACCACCCTTGCCCTGCTTTTCCTTTTCGTTGCGTGTCAGGTCAGGAGATGCTTCTTCCCACGTCACACCATTGTCGCGGGTACGCAAAAGATGTTGGGAGCCATGATAGAACGTATTCGGCTCATGCTTCGACCAAATGATGGGTGCGTTCCAATTGAAGCGGTACTTCATATCTTTAGAGGCACGGCCCAAATATTGAATGGGAGCCGCCATGATATTGGTGCCTGCATTTGCTTCTACATTTAGCTCTTCAATCGTGCCGAGATAGCTTCCGCCCAAAACCAATTTTGGATCATCGGGATTGAAGGCCAGAAATGCACTTTCACCGCCCGCAGAATAGTCCCAGTTCCGCTCAGAGATTCCGCGGCTGCCGAGGGCCAGATTTTGAATGCGCACCGAAGTATTGTCTTGCTGGCCACCATACAAGCAATAGGGAAAAGAATTGTCGGTATTGATCCGGTAGAACTGTGCAGTAGGCATATTATTGCTGATCAGCGACCATGTTTTTCCACGGTTGAAACTGATGCTTGCCCCGCCATCATCGGCCAAAATCATATTTTTAGAATTCGCTGGATTGATCCACAAATCATGTGTGTCACCATGCCAACCCGACAAATGCTCCCACGTTTTACCTCCATCGATGGATCGAAGGGCAGGAGCGCTCATCACATACACCACATTTTCATCTTGCGGATCGGTAAATACTTCGATGTAGTACCAGGCGCGCTGCAACAACTCGTGGTTACCCGTGATTTTGCTCCAGGTTTTTCCTGCATTCTCAGAGGCAAACAATCCGCCTGTTTCTTTTTCTGTATCGCTTTCGATGAGGGCATATACTTTTTGGGGATTAGCTCTGCATACCGTAATGGCCATTTTGCCCATCTCTTTTGGCAAGCCGCTTTGCATTTTTTCCCAATTGTCACCACCATCCACGGATTTGTACAATCCGCTGCCAGGACCGCCACTGATTACTTTCCACGGCAAACGCTGATGGTACCACATGGCAGCATATAGCACTTTTGGGTTGCTCATGTCTATCGAAAGTTCGGAGCATCCCGTAAGGTCATCGACAAATAATACGCGCGCCCACGTCATTCCTCCGTTGATGGATTTATAAATGCCGCGGTCTTGGGTTGGTCCATTGATGGCACCTTGCGCTGCTACAAAAACGATCTCCGGGTTTTTTGGATGAATGACAATGCGCGAAATCTGCAATGTCCTTTCCAGCCCCATTTTCTTCCAGGTTTTTCCGGCATCGTACGATTTATAAACGCCATCACCATACGAAGTCATTACGCCTCGTGGCGCGTGTTCGCCCATGCCCACATATACAATATTGAGATCACTCTCAGAGACAGCCACTGCACCCACCGAACCGGTCTTAAAATAACCATCGGAAATATTGCCCCAGGTCACTCCCGCATCTTCAGTCTTCCACAACCCGCCTCCCGTAGTGCCCATATAATAAGTCTGTGGATCACCCACCACACCTGTGGAGCAAACTGACCTGCCCCCGCGAAAAGGGCCAATGTTCCTGAATTTTACGTATTTAAAAACGCTATCTAGGTTTTGGCCGATTCCATAAAATGCAATTGACAACAGAAGTAGTGGGAATAGAGTTTTTTTCATTTTCTGTATGGTTTGGACGCTCTCAATATACGAATGATTTAAGTTTTGAAAAGCGGGTATTATTTGATTTGCAGTTCTCCCGAAAATAAAAGCTAAAATCCTGTATTTACCTCCCGCTTATCCCAAATTTATTTGAACAGAATTGTGTTTTACCCAATTTGAAATTTATTGATTTTAAAAATGAAACTATTCAAAATTTTTGCTTTTGTGATCGTGGTCTCAGCAAGCCATGCACAACCTAAAAAACCGATCGTTGCCAGTGACCTAATGAAGATCGCCACCACCTCCAGCCTCCAAATTTCGCCCGATGGAAGCAAAGCGATCACGGTGGTTGTGCGCAAGGCGGTGAAAAATGAAAACGAATATTATTACACGCGCCACCTGTATTTGCTTGATGTAGCGGGCAACGACCAGCCGACTCAATTAACATTCGGAGATAAAAATGACGGGCAGCCACAATGGAGCCCCGATGGAAAGCAAATCGCATTTGTGCGCACCGATGGAGAGAAATCTCAAATTTGGCTATTGCCATTGAGCGGTGGTGAAGCACATGGTTTAACCAAGGCCGAGTTTGGAGCGAGCAATCCGCGCTGGTCACCCGATGGAAAACAGGTTCTTTATTCTTCGGCAATTCCCATTTATGCAATGGCTGGAAAAACCCTATGGTCCTACGAACGCCCGGGACGTTCACCTGGCGATGAGCCGAATTTTAAAAACATGAAGCCCGATGAAAAGAAAAAAGTAACAAGCGATCCGGATGGTTCTTTGGCAGATGTGCGGGCATGGCTTGCCAAGAATGCCAGTGAAGGCAACCCCCGAGTTTTAAATCGTCAAAACATTCAAGGAGAACTCAACTTGCAACCAGATGAAAATTTTTCGCATTTGTTTTTGATTGACGCGGGCGGTGATACAAGGGCCGTTCAACTTACTCAAGGATTTCAGGGATTTACCAACGCAGAATGGTCCCCCGATGGAAAGAAAATCATTTGCGATTCGAAAGCACCTACCTCGCATCCCGATCGGGAGCGGGATACCGACATTTGGACAATTGATATGGAATCAAAACAAGTGAAACAGCTATTGCATTGGGACGGGTACAGCATTGCCAACCCTTCCTTTTCTCCCGATGGACTTTCAATTTCATTTTATGCCAATACCACCATCGGACGTTTCTATTCTCAAGCTATGATTGCAACGGCAGCAGCAGCCGGTGAAAGACCAACCTTACTTACGGTTTCCTTGGACAGGGACGCGGGGCCGATGGTTTGGTCAGCCGACTCTAAAACAATTTATTTTACCGCCCAGACCGATGGCGATATTTCCTTGTACAGCATTCCTGCCAAAGGCGGGGCGATTTCCAAAATCATTGGTAACGACAGCGGTGTAAATGATTTTGATTTGAAAGGAGATCACTTGGTTTACGCGCTTACCGAGACAAAAAATCCCTGGGAAATCTATTCGTATTCGCCAAGAGAAAAAGCAACAAAGCAAATCACTAAGTTGAATGAACCTTGGCTGAGCGAACGACAAATAATTTCACCAACGGAATACTGGTTTACCCGTCCGGACAAAACAAAAATCCAGTATTGGGTGATGGAACCAATTGTAAAAAAGGACGGAATGAAGTATCCTACCATACTTAATATTCATGGCGGGCCATCGGCTATGTGGGGGCCAGGAATTTTTTCGATGTGGCATGAATATCAACTGGAGAACAGTTGGGGCTACGGAGTGGTTTATTGCAATCCAAGAGGCAGTGGTGGCTATGGCGATAAATTCAAGCGAGGCAACTTCAAAGATTGGGGCACCAGCCCGGCCAATGACATTCTCGCATCCCTCGATGAGGCCATAAAAAATAATCCATGGATTGACAAGGACAATTTGTTTGTGGAGGGAGGAAGCTACGCAGGTTACATGGTGGCGTGGATTGTAGGCCATGACAATCGCTTCAAAGCGGCCAATGCACAGCGCGGAGTGTATGAACTTACTACCTTCATGGGCGAAGGCAATGCGTGGAGGCTTGTGCCCGATCACTTTGGCGGTTACCCGTGGGACAAGGAAACAAAAAAATTGCTGGACGCCAATTCTCCTTACTCCTTTGTGAACAACATCAATACGCCTTTGCTCATCATTCATGGCGATCAGGACCTGCGCACAGGCCCGATCCAGTCAGAGATGCTTTATAAGAGTTTGAAAATATTAAACAAACCAGTGGAATACATCCGTTACCCCAAGGAGGGCCATGAACTCACACGCAGCGGAAACCCCGGAAGGATGATGGACCACATGCTCCGCGTAATTGAATTTTTTGAGAGGTATGCAAAGCATCCGAATTAATTCTCTTCAAAGGCATGTTCATCCAATAGTTGGAAGACTTTGGCCGTGACGAGTCACCTTGGTTTGAGGGAATGTGTAGCTTGGGGCTGAAGCCACATCGCTGACTAAAATAAAACGAGGAGTTGGTTGAGCCCATTCCACCGAAAGAAAATATTCCTGAAGGAATTTGAACTGACCATCTGTATGCTGCGCACCCAACTGAAATACGTGTGCAAAAACAAGTAATGCGGAATAAACTATTTATAACGAGACCAATCTTTTAATAAATTCCAATAACTCTCCGCCTTAAAACCCAACGCCCGATACATCGAGCAGCCATCCCGTGATGCTCAGCCGCTCGCGCGAAGCGGGCAATACTTCGTGCTCCAGCAAATCGCTGCGAAAGCAAACCAGCCTCCCGGCAATTGGAAAAAAATCTTTTGGCCCTGCGGGAAGATAAACCCGCAATTGGCCTCCTTCGTTTTCTTTCCAGTCCTCATTCAAATAACAGATCACAGATAATTTTCGATGGTCGGCTTTCATAAACTGATCGAGGTGCCGTTTGTAAAAACTACCGATTGGGTAAATGGTTTGATGCACCTCAAAGTTTCGGAGGCTGAGAAAAAGTGATGGGTTGAGGAAATTCATCAAGTGCATAAGTCTTTCTAAATAAACCTGAAGTGGAGGTGCAGCCGTGGCGCGATCAATCCATTTAATATAATCCCCGCGGATACTTTCGTTAATTTGCTTGCTTTCCTGTTTGCCAATGCCCGCCTTGCGAAAAGGCAACAATCCGTTTTTAAATTCGTCAAGGTGAGCAATGGAAATTATTTCATTTGCGCTCAAAAATTCATCACTCATGGCGATCCCTTCGTTGGCCAGCCCATCGGCAATTGCCTCAAATTGAGAAAGTAATTTTCCGTCCATGCCCAAATGTAACAGCAACTGTTAATTTTGAGGTTAAATAAAACTCCTTCCCGTGAAATTATTTTTGAACCCCTCTGTGATTGCCCTCTTTCTTTTATCCCTTTTGTATTCCTGTACCCCAAAGGAGCCCGTGGTTTTTAGAGGAATAAAAAACATTGCCATTGATTTAGGCACCAATGGGAAACCCGTTTTAAAAGCGGACGTGTTCTTCTTCAATCCTAACAAGCTCAAAATAAAGTTGAAAGAAGTGAACATCGATGTATTGGTGGATGGAACCCAGTCAGCAGAAGTAAAACATCCATTGGACGTGCTGGTTCCTTCGCAATCCGATTTCTCCGTGCCTATTGTCGCTCAGCTTACCTTAAAGGAATCCGGTTTACTGGACACCATGGTGGGGCTATTGGGAGGAAAGAAATACGAAGTTGTTTTTACAGGGTACATCCGTATTGGCGTGCACGGCATATCTATCAAAGTACCCGTTTCGCAGAAACAAGAATTAAAATTGAATCTCTAAGCCAATGTCCATAGAGACTGGTGTCCAATCCCTAAAATGCCAAACGTCATGCCTGAGGTATTGATCATCGGGTTACTATTATTTGCATTTGTATTGGCCTTGCTATTGCGCGCCCTTGTTGCCACCAGGCGACAAGCAAAGGTGATGAAAATTCAAAGTGAAGAAATTAAAAAGCAGGTACTTGAATTAGAGTTTCAAAATCAGGAACTTCAAAAACTTAACCAAGAAAAACTACAGGTCATTAGTTTGGTCTCGCACGATCTGAAGGGGCCGTTCAACAGGATATTTGCGCTGATCCAATTAATCAACTTGGGCAAAGGAAACCTTACGGATGAACAAATGGATTACCTCGGCAAAATACACCAGATCACTGCCGATGGCCTGGGCATGGTGCGCAACTTGCTGGATAATCGGAGGCTGGAAGATAAAGGTATTGAATTCAAAGATGTTGCTCTTGACCTTTCTCAGTTGGTCACCTCGTTAGCAAAAAATTACAATGCCGTAGCAGAAAAAAAGAAAATTGAAATCGAACTGGAAACAAGCGGCCAGATTATAGCAAAAGTGGACAAGCTCTATCTCGGAAGGGTGATCGAAAACCTGCTTTCAAATGCCATCAAGTTCTCGGCTGAAGGAAAAAAAGTTTTTGTTAAACTGATAAGGCTGCCCGAATCCATTGAACTTTCTGTGAGCGATCAGGGACCTGGTATTAGCCATGACGATCAGCTTAAGTTGTATCAGCGGTTTCAACGGCTCGCGGCACGGCCTACCGGAGGAGAGAGCTCAAGCGGTCTTGGTCTTTTTATCGTAAAATCGATCTTGGAAAAAATAGGGGCTGATATCCAATGCGACAGTGAAATCCGCCAAGGCACCTGCTTCACTGTGCGCTTGCCAAAAAAATTTCTCGTTTAAAAATAGCCTTCGTCTTTGCCCGAAAGAATTGCCTGAAGGGATTCGATCACGTGCTCGTCTTTAATGACGTAGTCGCGTACACCCCTTTGAATAAAACTCAATACCATATTGCCATCGTCCAAAGCACTGAGCATAATCACCTTATTGGCGTCCGTTACCCTCGACTTAATTTTTTCGTACAAGTCAATGCCCGTCATCCCCGGGAGTTTATAATCGATAATCAGTGCCTCCGGAAGGTTTCCGTTGATCTCCTTCAGTGCATCTTCGGCCGAAAGGAAGGTGTCGATTTTATATTCAGGGTTTTGGGCCAGTGTCCTTCGAATAAACTCCGAATAGATAGGGTCATCTTCAACAAGGAAAATATTCATGGCCGGATTAGATGCTGCAAATATAATAACCTTGGGCTTTAAAAAAATCAAAATAGGGGCCGATCAAC
>JAYVMP010000203.1:0-6483 GCA_043758895.1 Bacteroidota bacterium | reverse complement strand
TAAAACGGGAGAAGAACTCAATAAAATTTCTGCAAAGGTTGAAACGATCGCCACGGCTTTGCGCAATAATGGGTATTCGGTAAAGTTTGACAAGCGCGATAACTACAAGCCTGGTTTTAAGTTTGCCGAATATGAAATGCGCGGTGTGCCCGTGCGCATCGCCATTGGTCCACGCGATTTGGAAAACGGTACAGTAGAAGTAGCACGCAGGGACACGAAAGAAAAGCAGGTGATGAAAATGGAAGAGGTAGCCAATGAAATCCCAAAGTTGTTGGATGCCATCCAACAAAATATTTATCAGAGGGCGCTGAAGTTTCGTCATGAAAACACGAGGAAGGTTGACTCCTACGAGGAGTTTAAAAAATCATTGGACGAAACGCCCGGATTTATTTTAGCACATTGGGACGGAACCAAAGAAAGCGAAGCGGCCATCAAAGACGAAACGAAAGCCACTATCCGGTGTATCCTTCTCGATGCATTGGATGAGAGCGGAAAATGTATTTATTCAGGCAAGCCTTCGGCCAGGAGAGTATTGTTTGCGAGAGCGTATTAACCCATCGCCTTTGCAATACCCACAAACTCTCTTGACTTAAGCGAAGCACCACCTACCAACCCGCCATCCACATCGGGGCAGGAGAATAGTTCTTTGGCGTTGTCGGCTTTTACGCTTCCGCCATATAGAATGGAGATGGACGATGCCACCTCGTTGCCATATTTTGAAGCGAGATGTTTTCTGATCACCGCATGCATTTCCTGTGCTTGTTGTGAAGTAGCCGTCTTTCCCGTGCCAATCGCCCAAACCGGTTCATAGGCAATTACAATTTTTTGCACTTCCCCAGCAGCCAAATGAAACAACGCCTCCTCCACTTGTTGTTTCACCAACTTTTCGTGCGTGCCCGTTTCGCGCATTTCAAGTGGTTCGCCACAGCAAAAAATAGGGGTGAGTTGAGCCGCTAATGCTTTATCAATTTTTTTTGCGAGCAGTTTTCCGTCTTCACCAAAGTATTGCCTTCGCTCGCTATGGCCGAGGATCACGTAAGAGATTTCCATTGACTTCAGCATCAACGCAGACACTTCACCAGTGTAGGCTCCGGAGTCATGCTCGCTGCAATTTTGTGCTCCAATTTTAACAGAAGAATTTCCAAGTTGATTCGCCAAGGGAATCAAATAGGGAAACGGAACACAAAGTACCGTAATTGTATTTTCCATTACTTCAGCAGCAACCATGCCCATCACCTCAGCTGTTAGTATTTTTGCTTCTTCCAGCGTCTTATTCATTTTCCAGTTTCCGGCTACAATTTTTTTTCGCATGGTTTAATTATTATTGGTTGGATGTTATTGGTTAATCGTCAATTGCGATTGGTTAATTGTGAAGTCAGAATTATTTAGGGCTAAAAGTAAACACTTCGGAGGGATTATCGCGGGTGAGCCGGGTGCTTTTTACCGGGCTTTTGAAAGTGACATGAACCATGTTCGATTGGTCATCATGGATTTCGGTAATGATGTCGTTCATAACCTCTATCGTTTTTGCTTTTTTAATATTTTCGATTTCGAGATAACTCACAAATGAAATATCCTCCTTTTCATAACCAAGAAAATTAATTTTAGCAGGCTTTCCATCAATCTTAATTTTAAAATGAGCAGCGAGATAATTGGCAATTAGTTGCTTGGTGACCACTCCGTTTTTGGGTTCCAAAATATCAAGTTCGGGTTCGTGGCGTTGCGCCCGAACGCCCAACTCCATTTCATCAATGAAAATCCGGGAGGTAATTTGTAACGACTTTGATTTTTCGTTATAGTTGATCTCGGTAACTGAAATGTGAATAGGATGCAACCCTAATAAAATACAATGCAGAAAACTTATGATCATAGCAAAATTTATTTTCAAAAATACCGTTAACTTGCTGAAACGAAAAACGTTTCCTGATTCATTTGCGCTGTTTCAAAAACAATAATCTGTGCGTGCCTTATTATTAGCCTTTGCCTGGTCGTTGCTCCTCCTCTCTTGCAAAGAAGTTACTTTTAAAGAACCACAACCGGCCGGAGTGGCTGCCTTAAAAGAAGTGCCTCTCGCCTTGTGCGGAGCCTATCAATCCTATGACCAAATCACGGGTGATTTTGCCGACACCTTAATTATCGAACCGTGGGGCTACCGGATGAAAGACAAAAATGACAAGGATTGGTTGGGCCGAGGAACCCTCAGCGACACGCTCGTGCTGAAATATTACGAAAATTATTATTTTGTCAACTTCAAGTCAGGCGGGCAGTGGGTGTTGCGATTAGTGAAACCAAATCCAAACGGTGCCATCGATTTTTTGGCCATCAATATTCAGGATAATGCCAAGCAGAAAAATATGTTGAAAAAAATTTCAAAAAAACTTAAAGTGAGTCAGTTCCAGCACAAAGACGATACCTTTTATCAAATTAACCCAACCTCTGCGCAGCTGATGAGCTTGATAAAAGAAGGTTTTTTTACGGGGCCAAAATTGAACAAGCTTAAATAAGTTAGGTCAATCGCTCAATTAATTGGCTAAACATGTTTTGCAAAAGTGCTCGCATTTTATTGGCGCGATCATGATTATAAATGGTTTCATCATCCTCCATGTAATTCACTTTAGTCATTTCTAATTGCAGTGCATGAACATTTTCTAAGGGCTTTCCAAAATGGCGCGTGATGAAACCTCCTTTAAAAGGATGATTGTGGCTTACGGAATAAGTGCCATGATCTAATACTCCCAGTGTGGCTTCAATCAGCCCTGGCGATGCCGATGTGCCATCGGCATCGCCCAAAATCAAATCGGGAAATTTTTCCTTTTGAATAGTGGGTACAACTTGTCGGATTGAATGGCAATCCCACAACAACACTTTTCCAAATTTTTTTTTGAGCCTAATTAAACTCTCTTCAAGCTGTTGATGATAGGGTCTATAATATTTTTCAAGCCTTCGATTTATTTCAACTTGATCAATTTCGTTTCTCTCATCGTGATAAAGTGCCTCACCTAAAAAAGTTATCGTTGGGCAAAGTGCGGTGATAATCCGACCATCGGTGTAAAGCGGTTTGCTTTGCGGGTCGCGATTGAGGTCGATCACCCAGCGGCTGTATTTTGCACCAATCAACATCATGCCCATCGAGGGGGCGAAATCATAGAGTTGGTGAACGAACCAATCGGTGTCGTCAGGCGCTGTAATCAAGTGGGGTTTGTATTGATCTTTCAATTCATCGGGAAACACGGTACCACAATGAGGCACACTGATGAGGATGGGTACCTCGACTCCGAGAGCTGGATGAATGGTAAAATTCATTTTTTGAATCTCTTTTAATCAAATACCACTTTTGCCCGATGAAGATATTCCATCCTGTTACAATTTGGATTTTTTCGTTTTTGACTTCTTCTTTTGTTGTTCGGCTTCTTGGAATGCTTTTTTAGTCTGTTGTACCGCTCGTTCCATACCCAGCTTCATCTGTTCGATTTCTGCTTCCAACTTCTGACCTTGATCAAACCTTGTTGAAACCGATTTCTTCAATTTCATAATCCGATGAAACGATTCGTCAATTCTTGTCTTGGGGATTTCCCCCGAAGCCACAAATTTTTTGATAATGCCATGCACTTTTTCTACTGTGCGCTCCTCTACGCCTTGGATGTTGTTGGAGAAACACATGATATCAACCCCTGCATTCACCGCTAACTTGATCGCTTCTTCCAATCCATAATTATTCGCAATCGCCTTCATCTGCATATCATCCGTAAACACAACACCTTGAAAACCCAACTTCTTTCTTAACAGACTATCAAGGATTGGCTTCGACAAAGTTCCTGGCAAGGCGGTATGATCTAAATTTTTATTAACGATGTGGCTGGTCATCACACCATCGACATAGCCTGAATCGATCAAGGCTTGATAGGGTTTCAGCTCACGCGCTGTCCAGGTATTCGTTACATCCGCAAGGCCCAAATGGGTATCATCTTTCGAGCTGCCGTGGCCTGGAAAGTGCTTGAGGGCAGTAACAACTCCATACCTTCTGTGTTGTTTCACTACTTCTTTGGCATACAAGATCACGGTGTCTTCATTCGCTGAATAAGATCGCTCTGACTTTACGATTACGGGATTGGTGGGATTGATGGCAAGGTCAACACACGGTGCGAAATTTACGTTGATGCCCAGCCCTGCCAACGTGGCTGCGGTTGCCTCGGCATAAAATTGCACCGAGTCGATGGATTTGGATTTGCCAATGGCTGCCGCGGTGATGGATCTGGTGAAGCCGTATTTTTCTTTGAGGCGGTTCACTTTCCCTCCTTCTTGATCAATGCAAATGAACAATGGGATGCGGGCTGCTTTTTGGTAGGTCCAACTTATTTTTTTTAAAGCGGCAAAGGCGCTCGCTAATTTGGGTATATTTTTTTCAAAATAAATCAGTGCTCCTACTTTGCCGCTTCGCACTTCTTCGAGTACGGCTGCGTCCACTTCGGCTTTGGGCATACCAATCAATATCATCTGCCCAATTTTTATATCGAGACTGTCGGTGGACTGAGCTTGCCCAAGCAATGGAGCTATATTGAGCAAGAGAATAAGCAGTTTGATATTCATAGATGAATTGGATTTAAGGTGGTCAAGCGTGGATGTGGTTTTACGGTATTTCTTAAAAATAAAATTGCAATTTGACAAAAAGATAATCAACAATAAAGCGGCTGAATTGATGCGTTGCAAATGGTTAGGCTGCAATTCGGATCTTGTACTCTTCATACCGTTGCAACACCTGCTTGACATAAAGAACGGGGCCATCGCACCGGCAATAGCCAGCCAAAGCCAAAGCATCCCTGTAGTATTTTGGGTTCGATTTTTGAGAAAGGTAGAACCCCACATTTTCTTCCCACACATTTGGTTTCTTTCCATATTTTTTGGTGAGCTTTTGTGCATCGATCACATGGGAAAGCCCCACATTGTAAGAAGCCAAAATAAATTTCTTGCGCTCGTCCTGATCAGATACAGTTTTTTTCCAATACTCGTCCAGGAATTTTAAAAAGCGAACGCCCACAGAGATATTTTTTTCCGGATTCCATAAATCATTTACCCCAAAATATTCCCCGGTTTCTGGCATCACCTGCATCAAGCCTATCGCGCCAGCCCAAGACTCCACCCGTGGATTAAAGTTCGATTCTTGAAAAGCAATTGAGGCGAGCAGCCGCCAGTCCCATCCCAATTGTTCTGCCCCCTTTTTCAATTGGTCATCATAAGGGCTAAGTTTTTCTGAAGTAAGCGAAGAATAGTCGCTGGTGGCAAGTGTCGTTGAGAACCGTGGGCTATTAAAATAGCGGTCGTGAACAACTTGAAATATGCCTTGCATTTTTAGGGCGGCCAACCATTGGTTGGTAGTTGCCAAAAGGATTGGTGAATTGGTGCGCACTGCCCACGCAATTTGCTGTGGGAGACTCAGCACGGTACTGATGTCAATATTGGGATAGTAGAGCTCGTTCACCTGTGCCAGCATTTGATCCGACACGGTGTATTCTATTTCTCCAAGGGCAACTTTGCGAATGAGTGATTCCGTTTCGGCATTGGCGCTATCTTCATGAACAATAATGTCACCGCCCACTTCCTGCGAAAGGTTTTCAAGTCGTTGTTTGAATGAAGAACCCTTTTTTACATAGATTTCTTTACCGATTAATTCAACCGGGTTGCGGATCATTTTTTTTTCCGTCAGGTCAGGTGGTTGCCTGCGCCAGTTGGAGGGTTTTTTTTGTACGAGTACTTGTTGTGTGGTAAAGAATGCATGGGTAAATGAAACGTATTCCGTTCTTTCCTTAGTGATTGTCAACGGAAATGCAATCAAATCCCCTTCGCCCCGGTTGAGTTTGTCAAAGGCCTCCTCAATTCCCGAGATCACTTTGATTTTTAGTTCTACTTTCAGATCGGCCGCCAGCCGTTGTAGCAATTCGTACTCATAACCCATAGGCCGGCCTTTGTAAATAAAATAACTGACCGAATTGTTGTCGAGCAAAGCCACCAAATAGCCGCGCTGGCGAATGCCTTCTAAATCGCGCACGACTACCGGATTTGCGGAAAAAGAAACCTCCTCCGCCCTTTTTTTGCAATCGGCAAGACTTAACAGGATGAAAAACAGAAGAATCCTTCCAGCCATGGGGGAAGATAATTATTTCGGGGAGAAATAAAAAAGAGAAGGTCAGGTTGAAGAAACCATTTTGCCGTAAAAAAAACTTGTAGGTTTCTTTTTTTGACTTATTAACAGATGTTTCTATGTAAGCTGTGGGCCTTAGTAATTTTGCGTATTATGGTAAAAATTAAAGCTGTGAACCGGAGACACAAGGTCACTAATGGTTCCCGATAAAAACCAAAAAAATCTCTCCATAACATCAATTGAGTTTATTACTTTCAAGGCAAGCTCATTATATATATAGAATCACTGTTGTCCGAGGAAACTAATAAAATGGTATAAAACGGGCTATGCATTAAACGGAGGGCACT
>JAYVMP010000202.1:0-1551 GCA_043758895.1 Bacteroidota bacterium | reverse complement strand
GGACATTGGTCTTTATTTTCTACTATCAAAAAGAATCCCGTCTGTGCAAGGCTCCTGATTTGGGGAACGAGCATAAGATAAAAAGCGGTGAAAAGAATTTTCATTTGCGGTTTGCAATTCAAGATAAAGCTAATGAAAAATTTATTCTGCTTTAGAATTTTGCCCGATCAGTTCTTGGCCTGTCATGGCATAATGGATAGGAATTTTTGAGAAAAATAAAAACACTAAATTGTGCCAGTTATCCTCACCATGAAGAAGCATTTTTGGTTTATCGGATTGTTTGGGCTTTGGTGTTTGCTTTCCGCGCTTTGGTATTTTTTAAGCGTAAAGGGCGTGAATACCAATCCGCCTACTTTCCATCCACATGATTCGCTTATCGCGATTGTTGAAATACTGACCATGCTTTTGGTGGCTTGCCTTCTTGGCTATGCAATTGGCTGGTGGCTGCGTGAAGAAGTTATTGAGGTAGAACAAGAAAAGGTGGATAAGCTCAATGCTGAAAAAGCATTTTTGATGGAAAGCCATGATGACCTAAAGCAACAGGTCGAAATTTGGCTCGGTAAGTACACCCGCGATTTGGAATCCAGTAAATTAAAAATTGCTGATTTAGTTTTAGAAAAGGAAAAACTGCAAAGGCAGGTCGTTGGGTTGGAATCTTCAATGGCCAAGACGATCGAAGAAAGCCGTGAGGCAATGGCCAACGTGAAACAGACCGATCCTGAATCAAGCACCTTGCGCTACCGGATTCGCCAACTGGAATTTCAACTCAAAGAAAATGGAGAAACAATTCTTCTGTTAAAGAAGGATTTGGAAATGGCTCAAACCCGAAAGGAAAAAACTTCGGTTTCTGATCACCCTTTCGTAAGGCAGCTTGAACTGGAGGCGAAAGATGATTTGACAAAAATAAAGGGCATAGGCCCATTCATCGAAAAACGGCTGAATATGATTGGCATTTACACGTTTCAACAACTGGCCGACCTTTCTCCCGAATTAGTGGATCGCGTTGGTGCCGCCATTGAGTTTTTCCCACATCGGATTGTAAGGGATGACTGGGTGGGACAGGCAAGAAGTAAACTGGGTATTTAAGGATATCAATCCGCAACAATTTAATTTTTGCATGGCCTGCTGTTGGTTGTTTGCGTTGAGGAGTGGTGAAGTAAATCAACCAAACAGTTCCTTGAAAACCTCCGTCAGTTTTGAAAAGGCGATGACTTCAATCTTTATTTTTTTTAAGTCGAGCGATTTCTTGCTGAACTTGGAAACGTAAATTTTTTCAAACCCTAATTTCTCCGCTTCAGAAATCCGCTGGTCAATGCGGTTCACGGCACGCAATTCTCCGCCCAACCCGATCTCGGCAGCGAAACAGATTTTGTCGGACACGGGGATTTCCTCCATCGAAGAAATGAGGGAAGCACAAAGTGCCAGGTCGATGGCCGGATCTTCCACATAAATCCCCCCCGCCATGTTTACAAAAACATCTTGCGTTCCCACCCGGAACCCACACCGTTTTTCTAACACCGCGAGCAACATGTTCAATCGCTTTTGATCAAA
>JAYVMP010000201.1:0-11992 GCA_043758895.1 Bacteroidota bacterium | reverse complement strand
GTTTATGATTTCATGCGCGAATTTGAAATTGAATCCTGGAAGTTGGGCATACCGGTGCGCACACGCCACAACGAAGTGGCGCCAAGCCAATTTGAAGTAGCTCCTTTGTTTGAAGAGGTAAACGTGGCCAATGACCATAACCAGCTCATGATTGATGTGATGAGCCGGGTTGGCGAGAAGCACGGCTTGAAAATACTTTTCCATGAGAAACCTTTTGCCGGTGTAAATGGAAGCGGGAAGCATAACAACTGGTCGTTGATTACCGACACAGGCGTGAACTTGTACGCACCGAGTAGTTCGGCCCGCGACAACCTACTCTTCCTGACTTTCTTTGTGACCACGATAAAAGCGGTGCACGAGCATGCCGATTTATTGCGGGCTAGCATTGCCACACCCGGCAACGACTTCAGGTTGGGTGCCAACGAAGCACCTCCCGCCATTATGTCGGTTTTTATTGGAACACAGATGACGGCTGTGCTCGATGAGTTGGAGAAAAAGGGAAATGTAAAAATTGAAAAAGGCGATAATATGTACATGAAATTGGGGATCGATCAGATTCCTGAAATTATTTTGGATGCCACCGACCGCAATCGTACTTCTCCGTTTGCCTTTACGGGAAATAAATTTGAATTCCGTGCCGTGGGCAGCAGCGACAACTGTGCCACACCAATGGCTGCGCTTAACCTAATGGTGGCCGACCAGCTTGAAAAATTCCTGTCCGAAGTGAACAAGCTGATTGATAAGGGGGAAGAAAAACGGTTGGCTATCGTTTCGGTGTTGAGAAAATATATCAAGGAATCAAAAGACATCCGGTTTGAGGGTGATGGCTATTCGGAAGAATGGGTGAAGGAAGCCGCCAAGCGCAAACTCGGCAATGTGAAAAACATGCCACTTGCTCTGGAAGCCTACTTGACCAAGAAGTCGGTTGAGCTATTCGAAAAACATGGCGTTCTTTCGCACAAAGAAGTGGAGGCCAGAAATGAAATCCGGTTGGAAGGATACATTAAGCGGGTGCAGATCGAAGCCCGTGTTATGGGCGACTTGGCCATGAACCACATTATCCCTACGGCAATTAATTATCAAAGTAAATTGATTACCAATGCCAATGGTTTGAAAGGCCTTGGCGTGGATAATAAAACTGTAATTCAAACGATCAAGGAAATTTCTGAACATATCGATACCATCAAGAAAAATGTGCGCGCGATGGTGGACGAGCGCAAGCGTGTGAACAAGATCACCGACACGCACAAACGCGCCATTGCCTATTGCGATGACGTGAAAGAAAAATACTTTGACGTGATCCGCGATGCGGTGGATGACCTTGAGTTGTTGGTGGACAATGAAGACTGGCCTTTAGTGAAGTACAGAGAGTTGTTGTTTTTGAGATAACGGAGCTATCCCAATTAGAATGAGAGGCCGCCTTTTATGGGTGGCCTTTTTTTTTTTGATAGCACGCTGGTATTGATGAATACCAAGTAAAGCATTTAAAACTCAATGGCTCGAAAGTAATTGAAGAATGGCATTACGGATCAATTCAGGATGCAACCAAGGGACAAAATGATTCATGTCGTCCTTTAAAACAAGGTCAACCGAGGCTGCATTCACCAGCATTTTTTTTGCAAAATCAGCATTCGCTGGTGAAACAAGATCATCCTTTTTCCCTTGAATGACGATGACAGGACAAGTGATATTTTTCCACAGAGGTACCATCTTTTCCAACTCGGGTTTAAGTTTATAGATCTCTAAATTGGAGGCGCGAAACGAGCGGGGAATAAACAAACTCAGAAAAGGAGTGGCCAAAGGTGCACGAAACCAGGTTTCGTGGGGCTCCAAATCGGGAGCTATGGATCCGGCAACAATAACTAAACCGTCAATCAACGATGGGTAATCCATGGCCATGCGGGCGATCACCGGCCCACCGAGCGAGTGGCCCACTAAAAATACAGGTTTATTATTTTTATATTTTTCTAAAATCGGTTTTAAGTATTGCGCTTGCTTCTCCAAGGATTCCTCCGCGTATCCAAAATTGGAGTCCCCAAAACCAGCACGGTCAACGGTAACAAGTTGTGCACGTTTCAGCAAAACCGTATCGGCCATGAAGTCGATGAAGGCGCTTAACGAACCGGGTGAACCATGAACAAAGACGACCAAGGGCAAATGCGCCTCACCAACATGTAAATAGTTTATTGTCCGTCCGTTGTTGACCACTGTATATTGGAGGACTGTTCCTTTTATTTTTTTTTTGGAAAAGAACCGGTCAATTTCAGATTTGCTCATCCGGAACTGCAGGCAAGAATCCATCAAAAACAACAAACCCCCAAAACAAAAAATGAATAGGAAAGTAACCTTGATCTTTTTTTTAAGGTGAATTTTCACTGGGACCCAAGGATTTGATGATATCCCGTTATATCATTGAGCAGGCTCACCGCCTTCTTCACCCCTTCATCGTTGCTGAGTATAAATTCCGCGGCTCCTTTTTCAAAATAATACCGCGAAGTGATTTCCCGCTCCAGAAGAGGTTTGATTTGGTCACTAAAAGCGGTGTAATCGGATTGATGAATCGCCATTACCTTTTGCTTCACTTCGGCCAGTTGTTGTTTGATGGAAGACAAATACTGCTCGCGCAGTGCAATTTCCTCCAACTCTTTTAATTCTTTTTCTATCGGTGTTTCGTATTCCAGCTTTCTCCCTTTCATCCAATTGACAAAATCCTGGTACTCGTCTGCGGTAAGCGAAAAGGTTTTTGGACTGGCAATGCGGGCATGTTTCGCGGCATAGGCGGTTGCATAATCAAAAATAAAACCCTGCCGGTTAAGGGCGATGACAATGCCAGGCAGGTCATACCCGGCCAATACAATATCCGGTTCAATGCCGCCACCATCGTAGACCGATCGGCCGTGTACCGTTTTAAATCTTTTTTTTAGCGAATCAGGCACACTACCAACGCTTCCGTCCTCTCTGCGATGGGTGTAATCGAGTACCTGAATGCATCTGCCACTGGGTGTATAATATTTTGCAGTGGTAATTTTTAAATACGAATTGTAGATGAATGGTTTTGCCATTTGCACAAGACCTTTGCCGTACGAACGCTCGCCCACAATTATTGCCCGGTCATAATCTTGCAATGTCCCGGCAACGATCTCAGAGGCAGAGGCACTTCCCCTGTTGATAAGAATGGCCAATGGAATGCTTTCATCGAGCGGGTTGTTCTGGGTCTCATAATTACGTTCTTCGCTTTTGCCTTTGGTGGCGACCACCAATTTTCCCTTTTGAATAAAAAAATTACAAATGTCAACCGCTTCATTCAGGTGGCCTCCAGGGTTGCCACGCAAATCCAATATAATTTTTTTTGCGCCTTGCTCTTTGAGCGATAGGATGCCTTTCTTCAGCTCTTTGCTGCACTCGGAGGTAAATTCGGTAAGCTGCACCAAGCCCACATCTTGGCCGGGGATCATCCCAAAATAGGGGACACTGTTGATTTTTATTTTTTCACGCTTAAATTCTAAGTTGATCAGCTTCTCCTCATCAAATCTTTTTACACTTACTTTCACCACGGTGCCAATCTGGCCTTTCATTAGGCGGTTGGATTCATCCGGGGTCACCTTTGATAAATCGAGGTCATTGAGTTTTACAATTTCATCTCCAATCTTCAGCCCGTTTTTAAAGGCAGGGTAGTTTTCAAAAACCATATTCACTACAATCCGGTTTCCAAGGGTGATGGTGGACGCGCCAATGCCTCCATATTGTCCCGTGTTGAGCGTGCGGTAATCCTCCACTTCATCTTCAGGGATATAATTGGTGTAAGGGTCGAGGGAATTGAGCATGGCGTCAATACTATGCCTCACCATTTGATTGGGGTTGACATCGTCCACATAAAGGGAATTTACTTCCTTAAAGAGTGAACTGAATATCTCAAGGTTTTTGGCCAATTCAAAAAACCAATCGGCTGGCGGGGCGAAGGACAAGGCGACCAAACCCATGAAAATTAACGAAGGGATAATTGCTTTTCTTCTCATGCCAATAGTTCTGAATTGAAAACGCAAGTTACACCAAGTTTCGTTATCTGTTTTACTGGGTTAGACGGATGGCGTTTGAATAACGGCTGGGTAATTAAAACTTATCGGGTATCTGCACAATGCGGACTACAATTTCGTGCGGGTCGCCATCTTTGTCGAGCAGGTTAAACTTTACCATCGGGTTGTCGCGCTTGATATTCGTCTCTACGTGCACGATCTCGTTGTCTTGCAGGTGTTTTTGGATTTCTTTTTGCAAGATAAAAAGGGCGTTGGCCAGATCAACTTCTAATGGGCTTGGGTTGTAGGATGAGGTTTTCATTTGTTTGTTAGTCGTTATCTGTTAATCGTTCAATCGTTATCGGATAACTATTAACGGATATCGATTAACAGATAAGCAGATAACATATTACCACCTCATTAGTGCAGAAGCCCACGTGAACCCACTGCCAAAAGCGGCTAAGCAAAGTACGTCATTTTCTTTGATTCTTCCTTCTGTCCATGCTTCGCTCATGGCAATAGGAATCGAAGCGGCAGTCGTGTTTCCATACCGCATAATATTATTGTACACACGGCTATCGCTTAAACCAAGTTTTTCCTGAATGTACTGGCTGATCCGAAGGTTGGCCTGGTGGGGGATCAATAACGTAATCTCTTCTTTAGTAAGATTGTTTTGGGTAAGCGCCTCGTTGATCACTTCCATAAACCGCACCACAGCATGTTTGAAAACTAGATTCCCGTTCATTACTACCTTGAACCCCGTTGTATCCAAAAACTGTTCGGGTTGCCGTTCAGCATGCGGCCTGCTGCTGCCGGGGTCGCGCACATACAGTTCTTCGGCAAAGCGGCCATCGGCATGCAAATGCGTGGACAAGATTCCTGGCCGATCAGACCGTTGCAATACCACAGCACCTGCGCCATCGCCAAAAATAACGGCCGTGTTTCTCCCTCGCGTGGTGATGTCGAGGGCCGTGCTTTGGATTTCAGCGCCCACCACCAGCACGGTTTTGTACATGCCTGTCTTTATGAATTGATCGGCAACTGAAAGTGCATAAATAAAACCGGAGCAAGCGTTTTTAACTTCTAATGCACCGATTCCTGCCAACCCTAATTCGCGTTGCATGATCACCCCCGAGCCCGGGAAGTAATAATCGCTGGTGATGCTTGCAAATACGATAAACTCCACATCCTTTTCAGTCATGTTTGCTCGCGCAATGGCCATGCGTGCTGCCTTGGCTGCCATGTTGCCCACCGTATCCACTTTTGGGTCGATCCATCTTCGCTCGTTAATGCCGGTGCGCTCAATGATCCACTCGTTGTTGGTGTCCATTAAGTTGGAGAGGTACTCATTGGTGATCACCGTATCGGGCACATGGTGGCCGGTGCCTATTATTTTGGATGAATACATGGTTTAGTTTTTTTGTTGACGTGAAGTTAAGGAAATGTTAACGGATGAATGGGGTGATTTCACCTACTCGTTGGCATTAATTCCAACAAAAACATGATCCGGTTATGTAAACTGATATTGCTTAATCGGTAAATTTGAAGAGACACCTGCCATTTGCCAGTATTTGAATTATTTTTCAGCTTTACTTTCCATCGATGAAAGCATTCCTCCAACAGCTGGCCGAAGAAATTTACAGCCACCCCACTGACCTTTCTAAAATTACCCTAGTTTTCCCCAACCGAAGGGCGGTACTTTATTTTCGGAAATACCTTGGCGAGTTGATTGCCAAGCCTGTTTTTGCGCCCACGCTTTTGACGTTTGAAGATTTTGTAGCCAAGCTTTCGCCCCTGCGTGTGCCTGATAAATTGGAACTGGTTTATCGGTTGCATCAATCGTACATAGAAATCATGGGCACAGAAGCGGAGCCGTTCGATCAGTTTTTTATGTGGGGTGAGATGCTTCTTCGGGATTTTGACGAGGCAGACCGGTACTTGATTGATGCTAAATTGCTTTTTGCCGATCTCAGCAACCTAAAAGAACTTGATACCGGCTTGGGTTACCTTACAGAAGAACAACTGGCTTTTCTACGAACCTTCTGGGAAGGATTCGATGCGGAATTGTCGGTTAACAAAAAGAAGTTTTTGGATGTATGGAGAAAACTTTATCCGCTTTATAAAAAGTTTAATGAAAAACTTTCTCTCGAGGGCTTGGCTTACGAAGGCATTCAGCATAGGTCAGTGGCCGAAGAATTGCTGAGTGGAAAAGTAAAACTCCCTTTTCAACCAAATGAACTAAAGCCACTATGTTTTGCGGGTTTCAATGCGCTTACTGCCGCAGAGGAAAAAATTATTTCGTTTGCGGTAGAGCAAAATATTGCGGAAGCCCGCTGGGATACAGATCAATACTATGTCAATGACGAAAGCCAAGAGGCGGGAATCTTCTTTCGGGCTCACCGGCAGCATTTGATCCTGGGAAAAACATTTTCGTTCGATGCACCCGCCAACTTCCGGCAAAAAAAAAGGGTGCAATTGCTGAGCGCGGCCCAGCCGATGGGCCAGGTAAAAGCCTTGGCTCAGGTGCTATCCGCAGAATTAAAAAATGGATTGATACCAGAAGAGACAGTAATCATTCTTCCGGATGAAAAATTGCTTCTCCCCGTGCTTTACAGCATTTCTGCTGAGCTCGAAAAATTTAATGTGACCATGGGCTTTCCCTTTGCAAGTTCGCCTGTTTATAATTTAATCGAGCTGCTCGTAGAATTGCAACTATCGGCCAAGAAGGGATATTTTAATTACCAGCAAGTGCAATCTATTTTATCGCATCCCTATGTGGTGGCGGCCGGCCCGGCTTCGGTTCAGGCAAAGATGAAGGAGATCACCAAACACAATTGGATTTCTGTTCCTACGGATTTTCTTGCTTCCGAAATTCCACTCCAGGCAGTTATTTTTATTGAAGCCACAACTATAACTACCTACTTGTTAAGTGTTTTGCAGGAATTGACTTCCCTTTCATCGCTGGATGATGTAGATGGCGAATATATTTTCAAGGGAATCCAATTGCTCAATAGATTGAGTGCCGTATGGGATCAAGAGGAGTCCGATCAGAAATCCAGTTCCAATAAACTAAGATCATTCCTGCGGTTGTTCCGCCAGTATGCGAGGGGCGAAAAAATTCCATTTGCTGGCGAGCCACTAAAAGGTTTGCAGGTGATGGGCGTTTTAGAAAGCAGAAACCTTGATTTTAAAAATGTTTTTATCCTGTCGTTGAACGAAAGTGTTTTTCCACCGCCACCAAATCAGGGATCGTATATTCCATACAGCATCCGAAAAACGTATGGATTGCCAACCCCTGAACATCGAGGTGCGATCTATGCCTATCTTTTTTACAGGGCAATTCAACGGTCAGAAAATATTTTTCTATTTTATAATTCCGAACCCGATGTGCTGGGCCAAGGTGAGATGAGCCGATACGTGCAACAACTCATGTATGAAAGCAAACTTAAAATTGAAGAAAAGGTGCTGTACAATCCTATCCAGCCACGATCAGTAGAGCCAATTGTTATTCATAAAGATGAAAATGTGCTTCAGTTGTTAGCCCGGCTAAATGAGGGCACTCTTCGTTCGCGCGGACTTTCTCCCTCGGCCCTCAATACCTACCTAGAGTGTAAATTGAAATTCTATTTTCAGTACATCGCCCGCATTCGTGAGCCACTAAAAGTAGAAGAGGAAATTGATCCACGCATTTTAGGGAACTTCGTGCATACGGTAATGGAGCGTTTTTACCGTTCCTTAATAGAGACGAAAAAGGGCAAATTGATTGATGCAGGTGATTTCGATGAAATGGATAATCGGCTGGATAAATTAATAGACAGGGCCTTTGTCAAGGAATATCATTTAGAACCCACCAAGCCTGTAACCTATGAAGGCCAACGGGTGGTGGTGCGGGAAGTAGTAAAGAAATTTGCAAAGAAAATAATGGAATACGACCGGCAATATGTTCCCTTTACTATTGAAGCAGTGGAACAGAATGGTTGGATTTATAACCTCAAGATAAGCCATGCACCTGGGTTTGTGGTTTTAGGCGGTACCATTGATCGTGTTGACCGAAAAGGAAATGAAGTGCGCATCATTGATTATAAAACAGGAAGGGACGAACTGGATTTTAAGAATATTGCCTCTCTTTTTCATCGCGATGGCAAACGGAACAAGGCCGCTTTTCAAACCTTGTTGTATGCGTTGCTCTATAAAAATAATAATATAACTTCTGATTTAAAGATTGTGCCTGGTTTGATCAACAGAAACAACTTATTCGATGAAGATTTTCGATTTGGTTTGCGTATGGATAAACAATACTTGACAGATGCCAACCCGCTCTTTTCTGAATTTGAAAATCACTTAAAATATTTATTGGAAGAGATATTTAATCCGGAAGAAGTTTTTGACCAAACGGATAAGGAGGAGGCGTGTAAGATTTGTTCGTTCGCAGGGATTTGCTATCGTTGAGTTTGGTTAGGTGGTGTGGGCCTTTAGCTCTGAGTAGTTTGCGCCAACTTCGAAACTTGTTAACGAAACTCCGCCTCCTTACCTTATAAATCTTTCAGGATCGAACGGGCTTAAATCGATGCCCGCCTTCTCCTCATCCACAATTTCTGAAACCAATTTACCTGTTCCGGGTCCTAAACTTATCCCAAGCATTGCGTGGCCGGTGGCGAGAATCAAGTTCTTATACTTTTTCACACGCCCAATGTAAGGTAATCCATCCGGTGAACAGGGGCGGAGGCCGTGCCACACGGTTTCCTTTTGCGGTATATCCACTTTCATTTCAGGGTAATAATGCGGGATGGAATCCACAATACCCTTTACTCGTTTCATGTTGATGGAATGATCGATCCCGGTGATTTCCATTGTTCCGCCAAAGCGGAGGGAGTTGCCCATGGGTGTTACGGCAACCCGGGCTTCCAAAAAAATTGAAGGGACGCGAATGTTCTTTTCCACGTTGGGCAATGTAAAGCTGTATCCCTTTCCGGCTTGCATCGGCAAATTCAAATTTAGTTTTTTTGCCACTGCCCCTGACCATGAACCCGAAGCGATAATTACTTCATCGAAAGAAAAAAAATCTTTGTTGGCAATAACCGATCGGATTTTTTGTTTTTCTATTTCAAAATCGGTGACTTCTGTATTGTTTTGAAAAACTACCCCATTTGTTTTTAAATAGTGAATAAGATGGGTAACCAAATCTTGCGGAGTGAGGTGTGCATCGCCAGGGAAATAGATACCGCCCCGCACCTTCAATTTTACATCAGGTTCTAATTGCTGTACTTCTTCGGCCGACAAAATCTTTGCTTCAATGCCATGATGGTTTGCCATTTCAGCCGTTTCGATTTCCTCCTCTTCGGCTGCTTTGGTTTTGAATAGCATCAGCAAGCCTTGCTCCCGAAAGCCAAAATCAAAAGGTATCTCTTTTGAAAGTTGCTGATACATAGACCTACTGAGAAGGCTGATCTCCTTTAAAGCAAAGGACGATTTTTCAACATGAGTCTTTGTAGCACTTTTATAAAAATGAAATCCCCACTTGAAAAGGTCGGTGTCCCACTGTGGCTTTACATAAAATGGACTCGAAGAATTGAACATCCAGCGAATGCCTCTGGAGATCATGCCGGGGGCTGCAAGCGGAATCAAATGACTTGGCACAATCATTCCCGCATTGCCCAACGAGCAGCCGGTTTTCAAGTCACCCTTATCGATGAGCGTTACGTGATGCCCTGACTTTTGTAGATAGTAAGCAGCACTTAAGCCGATGATGCCGCTGCCGATGATGCCGATTTTTGCCAATGTATTAGTTATAATGAAATTAGAGGGAAATAAGGCTTATGCAGCGCAACTAAAATGAGTTTCTTTATTTCGTAAACCAACGAAATATTTTTGAAAAATATTTTTTGGCTTGATCTTCCCATTCATCCATTTTCCTTTTGTGATAGTCATAGGCTAAAATTAATAAAAATTGTCAGGGCTATTATAAACTGATCCAGTCTCCAATCAGATAACCTGAAATCCATACGCATACGGATCATCTTCCGGATCGATGGTGATCGTATTGTAGCCGTAAATTTTTGCCCAGCCCTCTACACTTGGAATGATGGCCGGCTTTCCATGCAGTTCGGTTACTTCCTCTATCCTTCCAGTAAATTTTGAGCCGATGATACTTTCATGGATAAAATCTTCACCTGCTTTCAGTTTCCCTTTGGCATGCCATTGCGCCATGCGCGCAGACGTGCCCGTTCCACACGGAGAGCGATCAATCGCTTTGTCGCCATAAAAAACAGCATTGCGTGCCGTTGAAGTTGGGCCGATCGTTTTCCCGGCCCATAAAATATGGCTGCACCCATTGATGGTTGGATTTTCAGGATGAACGAATTGGTATTTTGAATTAATATCTTTTCTCAACGCACGGCTCCAACTAATGAGTTGATCGGCCGTAAAATGTTCAAGCCCGGGGAAATTCTGTTGCGGGTCAATGATCGCATAAAAATTTCCGCCATACGAAACATCCAAGATTAATTCGCCAAGGTCTGGACAGGTTGCCGCAATGTTTTCAGCAGCCAGATAAGCCTTTACATTTCTAATTTTTACAGACTTTACTTTTTTTCCTTCTTGTTTGTATGCCACCTTCACCAAACCCGCAGGTGTTTCAAGATTGAGGAAGCCTGCCTTTTTGGGAATCACCAAACCCTGTTCAATGGCAATCGTCACGGTGCCGATGGTGCCGTGGCCGCACATGGGCAGGCATCCACTTGTTTCAATGAATAATATCCCGATGTCGTTGGCTGGGTCAGCAGGTGGGTACAAAATGCTTCCGCTCATCATGTCGTGGCCGCGCGGTTCAAACATCAAGCCTTTGCGTATCCAATCGTACTCGCGCAAGAAGTGTTGACGCTTCTCGCTCATGGTTGCGCCTTGTAATAGGGGGCCACCGCCCGCCACCAGTCGAACTGGGTTGCCGCAGGTATGCGCATCGATGCAGAAAAAAGTTTTGGTCATGGATGGTGGTTGCGAGATTAGGATTTTAGATAATGAGTTACGCCTTAGTGAAGGGCAAGATTTTTATTGAATCTCAGGAAACCACTTGCTTTGCAGGTGGTAATGTCCTGATGGCTATGCCGTAAATTTAAGGAATGGCCAGTAAGTATAAAAAACTTTCTGATGTTGTCTATAAATGTGACTATCACATTGTATGGACTCCAAAGTTGAAGGGCTCAGGGATAATAGAGATGAATGTTCAATCTGGTCATCATTATAACTTTTTCCGGCTGGCACTTCCACGCTCTCCTGATGTCCCACCGAGGAGATCAAAATTTTTTCGCTATGGTCGGTCGTGTAAAAAGGCATTTTTTTGCTTGGCTCAAGATAGCCTTCTTTTTTCAATTGAAGAAAAAAAAGGAAATTGAACTGTCAAGGTTTGGCTATACGCTTAAACAGTTCTAAATCCTATTTTTTTAACTCAGCAAAATTTACGATCTCTATTCTTTCTGTCTTTGGGTTGTATCTGACTCTGATTCTTGGCTTAACATCGTGCTTGTCTTTGAAGTCTGGATTGGCAAAATCCTTTTGTTGCTGTTCTCTGTCTTTTAGGTAGCTCAATATTTTTTCTGTGATAACATCAATATTTTTAGGATCGATATTTCCGGTCAGGTTAAACTCGATCTCTTTGTCAGGTTTGATTGTAAAGTTTAATTCGATTTCACTGCCGCCTTTCCGCTTCACAACTTTTTTCCATAACGCTTTAATTCCGTTGGCCTTTGCAAAAACGGTGACAGTAAAACCGTTGCTTTGGGTCGGCCGAGCGTTGGGATGCGTGGGTAAATTATTTCCCTTTTTGTTTGAACCCTATCTTGCGCAGGGGTTCTGTTTTCGGGTTGAGCAGTTCACGTAGGTAATCAAACACTATTTTAAAGTTCTCATCGTGCTTGGCCGCCTTTCCTTCTAACTTTTCCAGTTTTAGTAAAATGTCTTTATGGGTAAGCAATAGCCCTTTG
>JAYVMP010000200.1:0-1648 GCA_043758895.1 Bacteroidota bacterium | reverse complement strand
CTACACCAATTTGCCTTTGACTTTGTAGTTTTCAAAAGAAATAGTGTATGACCTACCTTAACAATAAAGTGATTTGGATTACAGGTGCTTCAAGCGGGATTGGCGAGGCACTCACGAGCGAGTTGGCCCACAAGAAAGGAGTGAAGTTGATTTTGTCTTCGCGGAGAAAAGAGGAATTAGAGCGGGTGAAGGGAAACTGCCCGCAACCTGCTCAGGCTAACATCCGGATACTTCCCCTTGACTTGGCGCAACCCGATACCCTAAAATTGAGCGTTGAGGCAGCCATTCAATTTTTTGGCCATATTGATATACTGATTAATAATGGAGGCATCAGCCAGCGCAGCCTTACCAAAGAGACACAACTGACCGTGGATCGCCAAGTAATGGAAGTGGATTACTTTGGCACGGTAGCCCTAACAAAATATTTACTTCCCCATTTTGTAAAAAGAAAAACAGGCCACTTCGTTACCGTGAGCAGTGTGATGGGTATCATCGGCACACCTTACCGATCAGGCTATGCTGCGGCCAAGCATGCGCTCCACGGATTTTTTGATTCGCTTCGTGCCGAACTGTGGCAAGAAAGCCGATCGATCTACGTTACGCTTATTTGTCCGGGATGGGTGCATACCCAGGTTACTTTGAATGCCTTGACAGGTGATGGCACTAAACTCAACAAGATGGACAAAACCACGGAGCGAGGATTATCGCCCAAGGTATGTGCCGAAAAAATTATAGAGGCGATCAGAAAGAAAAAGGAGGAAGTATATATTGGGGGAACGAAGGAAGTTTTTGCAGTTTACCTCAAACGCTTCTTTCCAACGTTATTTTCAAAAGCGGTACGGAAAATGAAAGTAAGATGAAGCCTGTAGATGGATTATTCATTCACCACGGAATCTCCATCCTGTCCCGAAAAAATTTTCCTGTTGCTGTTTGATCATTAGTGGATAGCCATACCGCAGTATCAGCACCTTGTTCCACACTTCTTGGAGCAGATCGTCCGCCCATATCGGTTTTTACCCAACCAGGGTCAAACGCATTCACCGAAATTTTCCGGCTCCTCAATTCATGGGCAAGATGCCGCGTGATGGCTCCAAGCATGGATTTGGAAACACAATATGCTGGCGACCAGCCGCCAATAGGGTCACTCATGCTGCCCCCGCTACTCGATGCCATGATGATTCGGCCACCATCGGGTAGGATGGTTTGAAATAACTTGGTGACCGCAAGTTGAGCGAACACATTGGTGTGCATCGTCTTTTCAAAAACAGGCGCACCGTTGGTCAACAGCGATTGATCTTCCTTCAATAAAATGGCAGCGTTGTTGATGAGCACATCCACTTTGTTAAAGCCGGCCTTGATCTTTGCAAACGCTTTTCGGATGCTTTCTTCTTCGGTGATGTCCATCACCACAAAATGAACGGTCAAATTTTCACCTTTTAATTTTTTTTTGGGCGTGCAATCCTTTTGCCTCATCGCGCGCAGTGAGTATAACGTGGTACTCAAGCTTTGCTAACTGGCGCACTACCTCAAAACCAATTCCCTTATTCGATCCGGTAACAAGAACAGTTTTGCCCGCCATAATTTTCAATTTTTAAACTTTAAACCTTCGCTGTCTCATTGCTTCGAAAACCACCACGGCAGCCGCATT